>JALWQQ010000093.1 GCA_027083075.1 Campylobacteraceae bacterium | reverse complement strand
AAGCGCGGCGGGGCGCTCGATCATATCCTCTTCTTCGGACCGCCGGGGCTTGGAAAAACGACGCTTGCCAACATCATCGCCTATCAGATGGGCGCCAATATCAAAACGACCGCCGCACCGATGATCGAAAAGGCGGGCGATCTGGCGGCACTGTTGACCAACATCGAAGAGGGAGATATCCTCTTTATCGACGAGATTCACCGCCTCTCTCCCGCGATCGAAGAGATCCTCTACCCTGCGATGGAGGATTTTCGTCTCGATATCATCATCGGCAGCGGACCGGCGGCGCAGACGGTCAAGATCGATCTGCCGCGCTTTACGCTGATCGGCGCGACGACGCGGGCGGGGATGTTGAGCAATCCGCTCAGAGAGCGCTTCGGTATGCACTTTCGTATGCAGTTTTACACCCCCGAAGAGCTGTCGCGCATCGTGATGCAAGCGGCAGAGAAGCTGGGCAAACCCGCCAAAGAGGATGCCGCGCTTGAGATCGCCAAACGCAGCCGCGGCACGCCGCGTATCGCCTTGCGGCTCTTGCGACGGGTGCGCGACTTTGCCGAGGTCGAAGATGAAAGCGAGATCGTCTTGACAAGGGCGCGCTATGCACTTGACGAGTTGGGGGTCAACGCCTTGGGGTTTGATGAGCAGGATCTGCAGCTTTTGCAGCTTTTGGTCGAGGCAAAGCGTCGTCCGATGGGGTTGGGGACGATCGCTGCGGCGTTAAGCGAAGATGAAGGCACCATCGAAGATGTGATCGAACCCTATCTGCTTGCCAACGGTTATATCGAACGCACGGCGCGCGGACGCATCGCGACGGCGAAGAGCTACGATCTCTTTAAACTCGGCGGCGTGCGAGAGGGGCTTTTCGATGAGTAAAACGACACTGATGATCACGGCACTCTTTTTGTTGGCGCTGGTGGGCGCCTATAGCGTCTATAAGCCCTTCTTACTCTCGATGTCGGTAGCCTTTTTGTTGGCACTTGCCACCTTTAACCTTACCAAGACGATCAACTTACGCATCGGATCGCCGCATTTGAGCGCGGTGATCACGACGATCCTGCTAAGCATTCTGCTTTTTGCGCCGATCATCTATCTTGCCACAACGGGTGTCGAGTATATCTCCGAGCTTGACAGTGCGGGCATTCACGCCTCGGTCGATCGTTTTCGCGATGTGGTGAAAGATATCGGTTTTTTAGATAAACTCACCGAGCAGTATCTCAATGAAGAGAAGATCACCGAGTACATCAAAAACTCGGCACACTTCATCACCACGGCAAGCAGTGTCGGCTTCGGCTTTATGAAAAACATGCTCTTTGTGGTGGTCTTTTACTTCTTTATCAACTACTACGGCAACCGCTTTTTCGACTCGCTCTTGAAGCTTTTGCCCGTTTCGACCCAAAAGGGCGAGTGGATGATGCAAGAGGTCTCGGCGACGATGGAGGTGGTCTTCTACTCCATCATCGTCACAGCGATCTTCGAAGGGCTGCTCTTTGGCATCATGATGGCGGCATTTGGTTTTAACGGGCTCTTTTGGGGGGTGATCTACGGTTTTGCGTCACTGATCCCCGTTGTCGGGGGTATCATCGTTTGGGGTCCCGTCGCGCTCTATGCGTGGACAAAGATCGATGCGCAAACCGCCGTGATCATCGTAAGCTATTCGGTGATCGTCATCTCGATCATCGCCGATACCTTTGTTAAACCCTATATCATCAAACTGATCAAAGAGGAGTTTCTCAAAAGCACCCTACAGATCAACTCTATCATCATCTTCTTTTCCATCTTGGCGGGCATGAGTACCTACGGCTTTTGGGGGATGATCTTGGGACCGGCAATCACCTCGTTTTTGATCGCGATCACCAAGGTCTATCTGGAGTTTCAAGAGGGAAATTAACACATCGTTAAATCGTCTGCACTATAATGTATAAAACGCAAAAAAGGATACGCCATTATCAAGATATTGCTGATCGAAGACGATCCGGAACTGGCACTGGTCTTGACCGGCTATCTGACCAAGCACGAGATGGAGGTGATCGGGGCGGAAGATCCCTATATGGGGCTTTCGCTCTTGACGCAAGAGAAGTTCGATCTGGTGATCTTGGATCTAACCTTGCCGGGTATGGACGGTTTGGAAGTAGTCTCGAAGATCCGCGAAAAGAGCGACATTCCGATCATCATCTCTTCGGCACGCGATGATCTGACCGACAAGGTGATCGGTTTGGAGCGCGGCGCGGACGACTATATGCCCAAGCCCTATGATCCCAGAGAGTTGGTAAGTCGCATCCGCACTATCTTAAGACGCACGAGTGTCGGCGAAAAAAAAAGAGAAGAAGAGGCGCTGCTCTTTCGTCTCGACGAGAAGTCGCACACCATCTTTTTCAAAGAGACGCCGCTTGAGCTTACGGCGGCGGAGTATGACATTTTAAGTATGCTGGTGCGTCACATGAACGGTTCGGTGTCGCGTGAGCAGCTGCTTTACGAGAGCGAACATATCGACGATAGCAGTTCGGTAAAAAATATCGACGTCATGGTCTCGCGCATTAGACACAAGATCGCCAAGATCGACCCCGATCGAAGCTACATCAAACCGGTGCGCGGTATAGGCTATATGTTGACGGATAGACGATGAAAAACCTCTCGGTAAGCGCCTTTATCCACATCCTCTTTTCGCTTGCCTTTTTGATCTTGCTGTTGACCTTTGTGCTCTTTAACTCTTGGGATGAAGATAGGCGTAAGATCGCCAAATTTAACCGCTATCAACTGGTTGCCATCACCTTCTTGTCCAATCTGCGTCTCAATCCCGACAAACAACGCCTCGCAAAACTCTACCGTGACCTACAGTTGCGCCCTGTAAGTAAAAAGGGTTTTGAAAAGGTAAAAAAAGAGATAGAGAGTAAAGGTGTTACCGTCTTTTCAAGCGGTTCGTTGATCGGGCGTGTACGCGTCTTTCGCGTCGGTGAAAAGTACTACTTTTATGTGCAGCGCATGCAGTACAATCTGCTCTTAGAAGATATCCGCGCCAAGGACTACAACTTTCAGATCGCCTTGGGACTCGGGATTTTTCTGATCGCACTGCTACTACTGCTCTATTTTGCAATCTTGCGTAAGCTCTCGCCGCTTAAGCGACTTCATCGACAGATACAACGCTTTGCGCAAGGCGATATGCAGGTGCGCATCGACTACGCCTACGACGATGAGATCGGCAAGATCGCCAAGAGCTTCGATGATGCGATCGTGCGGATCAACCGCTTGAGCCAATCGAAAAATCTCTTTATGCGCAACTTGATGCATGAGCTCAAAACCCCGATCACCAAGGGGCGCATTGCCGTAGAGATGGTAGAGGATGCGGCGATCAAGAAGGTCTTGGTGCGCGCGTTTGATAGGATGAATGAGTTGATCAACGAGTTGGCGGAGATAGAGCGGCTCTCGTTACAGCATTTTGAACCCGATTTCGAGTATGTGATGCTCTCCGAGATCGTGCAAGAGGCGTTAGAACTTTTGATCGGTCCTTCCGAGCGCATCAAAGTAGAGATACGCGACATTCCATTAACAACCGACAAGAAGCTGATGGCGCTGGCGCTCAAAAACCTACTCGATAACGGCATCAAATACGGCGGCGGTGCACCCGTCATGCTGCGCAATCACGCCAAGACGATAGAGGTCGTCTCTCAAGGAGAGGCATTGGAGCATCCGCTCGAATATTACACCGAACCTTTTTCGCAAGCCGAAAAGCGTAGCAGCGGCTTTGGGTTGGGGCTCTATATCGTCCATACGATTGTTGAAAAACTCGGATACAAACTTACCTATCGGCATGAAGCGGGAGAGAATATCTTTGCACTTGTGCCGAGTAAGCGATAGTCGGGCAGACTATTCCGGTATCGCCTCGGCGATGAGCTCAAGCGGGTTTTTGAAGATCGTCTCTACTCCTGCACTGTGCATCGTTTCGCTGAGTTGTACGCGACAAGCACTACACTCGGCACTCACATAAGTGGCGCCGGTATCGCGGATCATCGCCGCCTTGGGTTTGCCCGCCGCTTCGGCAAGATGAAACTTCTCGGTCTGCATCGTCACGCCCCCGAAGCCGCAGCAGCGGTTAGGATCGCTCATCTCGGTAAGATGGTAGTTCTCTTGTAGCAGTTTGCGCGGCTCTTGCCAGATCCCCTGTACCTTGCGCGCATGACAGGGATCGTGGTAGGTGACCGTCGCCTCTATCTTTTTGCCCTCTTTGGCAAGGCGGTCGTGCAGATCGGTGGCGCTATAGAGCCACTCGGTTGCCATATACACCTTCTGCGCTACCGCCTTGGCGCGCGCTTCCCATTCGGGCTGCTTGCGGTTTTTGAAAAAGATCGCCCAATCATGTACCACCATCGCCGAACAGGTCGCTTCGGGGATCAAGATCGCATCGACCTGCTCTTTTTCGATGAGCGCTTCAAAGAGCACGATATTTTTTTTGGTCATCCGTTCCACAGAGGCTTGCGCACCGGTAAAGTAGGCGGGTGCACCGCAGCACTGCTGCGTTTTCGGGATCACCGCCTCGATATCGAGATAGCGCAAGATCTTTACCAAAGCATCGCCGATAGAGGTGTAGTTGTAGTTGGCAAGACAGCCGATAAAGATCGCCACCTTTTGCTTCTTTTGCGTGCTTTCGATGCGTTCGGGGTAGCTATTTAAAAAGCTCTTTTTTGCCATCGAGGGCAGCAGACGCCCCTTTTTGACCAGCGGCATACGAAAACGCGCGATGAGCCCGCGCCCTTTCGGATCCTCTTTGAGCGCGCAGGTTTTGAACATAAAACCGAACTTCATCACCAGATCCATCACCGCTCTGTGTTCCAGCAGCCAAAAGGCGATGCGCTTAAACCACGCGATGCCGTACTTCTCCGCCAGATCGGCGCGCACCTCTTCGATCACCATATCGGTCGGCAGGCTATTGGGGCAGACATCGACGCAGTTGGTGCACAAAAAGCAGCTCTCGAAGATCGCTTTCGCCTCTTTGTCCAACGGCAGGTGTCCCTGCTGATACGCCCCAAGCAGGTCGATAAAACCGCGTGGGGAGGTGGTTTCGTCGGGGTTGACTTGGTGGATCGTACAGACGGGGATACACTTGCCACATTTGATGCAGGCGTCGCTGGTTTCGGAGAAGTTGAAAATTGACATGTTTATACCGTCTTTGAAAAGCTCTTTTTGCTGCCTTCGTACTTCTTCATATAAGCATCGAAGGGCATGGCGATGTTGCGTATCAGCATCGCGCCAGTGGCATTGGCTTCGATCTTCTGGGCGTCTATCGTCACCAGTCCTGCATCGACAAACTCTTGTAGCGCCTCAAGTGCATCGGCGAAGTAGTGTTGAAAATCGATGCCAAACTGCTTCTCGATGCGCGGGATATTGACCGAAAAGTTAGCCATCAGCTCCATGATCACCGTTTTGCGAAGCAGATCGTCCTCGCTGAGCGCTACCCCGCGTTCATAGGGCAATCTTCCCGCATCGATCGCCGCTTCGTAACGCTTCATATCTTTGGTGTTTTGCGCATAGTAACGTGCCCCTTCGCCGATGCTGGTCAGTCCGATGCCGATGAGGTTCGCACCCCCTTTGGTGGTATAGCCTTGGAAGTTGCGATGCAGCTCCCCTTTGGCGATGGCGCCAAAAAGCTCATCATCGGGCTTTGCGAAGTGGTCCATCCCTACCATCTTATAGCCATGTTTTTGAAAAAAGTCAATCGTATAGCGTAAAATGTTGAGTTTCTCTTCAGGGGCGGGCAGGGTGGTTTCGTCAAATTTGCGCATCGTACGCATCAGCCACGGCACATGTGCGTAGTTGAAGACGGCGACACGATCGGGATCGAGTTCGGCAACCCCCTCTAAGGTGCGTGCAAAGCTTTCCAAACTCTGGTAGGGCAGACCATAGATCAGATCGGTGTTAATCGAGGTGATGCCATACTTTCGCGCCAGATCAACGGCAGCTTTGGTGATCTCGAAGGGTTGGATGCGGTGGATCTCTTGCTGGACACGCTCGTCGAGATCTTGTACCCCAAAGCTGATGCGGTTAAAGCCATGCGCCGTAAGGACTTTGATATGCGCTTCGTTAAAGAAGCGCGGATCGATCTCGCAGCTGACCTCTGCTTCCTTGCTCCAGTTGGGAAAGTGCTGTTTGATGTAGCGGATGATCTCATCAAGTTCAAAGGCCTGATAGTAGGTCGGCGTACCGCCGCCGAAGTGAAACTGGATCACCTCACGCGACGTATCGAGATGTTTGGCAAGAATGTCGATCTCTCTTTTAAGATACTCGACATAGCGACTGAGTTTCTCCTCTTTGGAGGTAAAGACGACATTGCAGCCGCAAAAGTAGCAAGCGCTGCGACAAAAGGGTAGGTGTACATAGATCGAGAGCTTTTCGGTACCGCTTTCAAGAGCGCGGATATAGGCATCATATTCAAAAGCCTCGCTAAATTCCAAAGCGGTAGGATAGGAGGTATAGCGCGGTCCGGGTTTGGAATATTTGGCAAATTTTTCTAAGTCGATAGTGCTCATTATCTTCCTTTGTCGGCACATTCATTTCAATGGGGTCAGACCCGCAACGACAACGCTAAAGCATTGTCATTGAGGTTATTTCAATGGGGTCAGACCCGCAACGACAACGCTAAAGCATTGTCATTGAGGTTATTTCAATGGGGTCAGACC
>JALWQQ010000092.1 GCA_027083075.1 Campylobacteraceae bacterium | reverse complement strand
ATACCAATCACGACGGTATTCCGGATGGTCTGGAAGATTATGATGGCAATGGCATACCCGATTACTTGGAGGACAAAAACCACAACGATGTGCCGGATCATATGGAAGATAAAAATCATGACGGTATCCCTGACGATATGGAACATGACGGGGATGAGGATGATCATGAAGGCGGGAAAAAGGATGATGACGGCGATGATAGATTGGGCGGAGCAAATGTACCATCCGGCGGCGTTCTTTGTCCGACGCCAACACCTGCACCGTTAACTCCCCCTGGATCCGGAACAACTCCCGGAGGAAATACACCGCCGACACCCGGTGCAAATCCCCCTGGATCTGGAACAACTCCCGGAGGAGGCACATCGCTACCCGCTACAACCGAGATTTAGTTCTTAAAAATGCGGTTGGGTTCTTTAGCGGTTTGGTTCCGCTATAAAGAGGCGGAAATAGCTCTCGATAATATCATGCAAACTGTTCTGCCAAGATATCTTTGGCCTGCATCATATCTTTGTCACCGCGTCCGGAGAGGTTAACAAGGGTGAGTTTGCCTTGAATTTCTTCAGGTTTCATCTTCTTTAGGTAGGCTACGGCATGTGAGCTCTCGAAGGCGGGGATGATCCCCTCTTTTTGGCTGAGCCAGACAAAGGCATCGAGCGCCTCTTTGTCGGTGATGTTGTCATAGTTAGCGATGCCTTGCTCTTTCAAAAAGGCGTGCTCGGGTCCGATACCGGGATAGTCGAGTCCTGCGGAGATGGAGTGTGCTTCGAGGATCTGTCCATCCTCATCTTGCAGAAGATAACTCATCTGTCCGTGTAGTACACCGGGAGCACCCTTGGCGAGTGAGGCACCGTGTTTTTTGTCGAGCCCTTCGCCGCCCGCTTCGATACCGATACACTCGACCTGCCTCTCTTGCAAGAAGTGGTTAAAGATCCCCATGGCGTTAGAACCGCCACCGATACAGGCGATCACCTTATCGGGCAACCTGCCTTCGGCTTCCATCAACTGACGTTTCGCTTCCCAGCCGATGATGCTTTGGATATCGCGCACCATCATCGGGTAGGGGTGCGGTCCTGCGACGGTACCGATGAGATAGTAGGTGTCGCGCGCATGGGTCACCCAGTGACGGATCGCATCGTTCATCGCATCTTTGAGTGTTTTCGAGCCGCTCTCGACGGCGTTGACTTTGGCGCCGAGTAGCTTCATGCGAAAGACATTGAGCGCTTGGCGTTGGACATCTTTGGCACCCATAAAGATCTCGCACTCGAGCCCGAAGAGCGCCGCTACTGTCGCCGTAGCCACACCGTGCTGTCCTGCACCCGTTTCAGCGATAATCTTCCTTTTGCCGAGTCGCTTTGCCAAAACCGCTTGGGCGATACAGTGGTTGATCTTGTGTGCACCGGTATGGTTGAGATCTTCGCGCTTGAGATAGATCTTGGCATCTAACTCTTTGGAGAGATTGGCGGCATAATAGAGCGCGGAGGGACGTCCTACATAGTGCGTATAGTAGTAGTCAACCTCCTGCCAAAAGTCGGGATCGAAACGCACCGCTTCGTAGTCTTGACGCAACTGCTCAAGAACCGGCATCAAGGTTTCGGGCACAAAGCGTCCGCCGAAGGTGCCAAAGTGTCCGTTTTCGTCCGGATCGAAAGGGGAGGGGGTAGGGATATAAAACGAGGCTTCTTTTTTCATCTGAAACTCTTTATGGAAATCGTTGGCAAAATTATATCGAAAAAGAGCTATGGGCGGCACTGTAGTCCGTAACGTTTGGCATCGCTACAGAGCGAAGGCGGGATGTCGGGGTAGGTGGTATTCATCGCGGTATCGATCGTCTCAAGAAAATAGCGCTTGCCGGGTTCGATGCGTTTCAGTACAGCCGTCCCGAAGCCGTAGCCGCGTTTCCCGCGACTGCAACCGTAGTATCCCGTGAGCGAATACTCCTTGAGACGCACACCCGTACTCGGTGCGGGTAGTTTAAGTGCAATGAACCCCTTTTTGACGATCGCCTTACGGAAGTAGAGCTCAAAGCCCTTGGGCGCTTCGTTGCTTACGATCTCGAGATGGCGAATCCCGCGGTTGCTGTTGCCCGCAACGGCAAGAAGGATCGTCGCTTCACCGCTATAGCGTTTCGGGTCGATATCGCTTACGGGCGTAAGCGTAGTAGGTGCACATGCACTTAGTAGCCATAAGGATATAAAGGCAAAAGAAAGATAGCGAAGCAACAACATGGCATTTCTTTTTTTAAACCGATGTTAGTAAAGAGCTGTGCAACCGGTGTGTACTACGAGACATGCATCACGGCATAATGGGGCACACGCAGCGTTTTGCTACCGCCCAAAAAGTCAAGTTCGATCACGAAGCACGCCTCGACACACGTTGCGCCGACCTTCTCGATAAGCTCCGATGCCGCCTTTGCCGTACCTCCGGTAGCGATAAGATCGTCGATGAGCAGCACTTTGGCATCTTTTTTGTCGCGAAAGGCATCGATGTGTATCTCCACCTCATCGACCCCATACTCCAACGCATACTTTTCACTCACGGTAGTATAGGGAAGCTTGCCCTTCTTGCGTATCGGCACAAAGCCCACCCCAAGGCGCGTCGCCAACGCCGCTGCGAAGATAAAGCCGCGCGACTCTATACCCGCTACAAAATCGAGATCATAGTCTCGATAACGCATTTCAAGATGTCGCATCAACGCGCCAAAAACTTCGGCATTATTCAGCAGGGTGGTGATGTCTTTAAAGACGATACCCGGTTTAGGAAAATCGGGTATATCACGAATCGCTTCACTTACTTTTTTGACTATCTCTGCTTCTTGCATAATTTTATTCCTTCTTTTTTACTTTATAGATTGTAAGCCATTTAGGCTTTAGAACTCCACACTCTTTTTGACTTTTTTTGACAATAAACCATTACACTTCAATTGTAAAATGTATGAAAAAGCCAAACCCGTCGCGAGGCGGGGACGGAAAGCCAACGGGGCTCACGTAGTCGGCCGGGTTGCCGCACAAAGATGCTTTTTCTTCATTTGTTCCGAATCTCGGCTCCTTTAGGACTTCGAAGGATGGATCGATGAAAAGAGTGCTATATCGCATTGGTATTTGGATCGTGATGATGATACTATCCGGGTGTGGCAACGGAGCCGACCGGTTGACATCTCAAATAGACAGTAGCACTGTCGAGCAGAGTCGACAGTCTGACTCTGGTCTGCCTTCCGCGTCGACACCTCAGCACTTTTCCGGTTCTGCCAAGGCGAAAATAACGGATGAAAATAAAACGACTATTACGTTGTTGGTGCTTTATAACGATGCTGCAAAAGAAGCAAGCCATGGTGATATCGAAGCAAAGATCTATCAGCATATAGCCATGACAAATACCATTTACGAGGAGAGTCGTGTGCCGATCTATTTACGCGTTGTCAAGATCGAACCCTACAATATCGACAATAATATGACATCCAATAAGGCGCTATCAATCATTGCCTCGGACAAAAAGCTACTAAAGGAGAGAGAGTCATATGGTGCCGACGAGGTGGTGCTCTTCCGTGATTTTGCAAATGACGGCTATTGTGGCGTCGCTTACCAAAACAACAAACTGAAATCTTCGCTCGCCTATGCGCATGTAACGATCAGTTGTCCCACCTATGTCGTAGCTCATGAGTTGGGGCATACGATGGGTCTGGTGCATTCGCAGAAAGAGCGTTTTAAAGGACGAACGACATACGCGAGAGGCTTTATCAAAAAAGATGCCTTTGTTACGGTGATGGCCTATGCGACAGGCAAGGCGATCAAGATCAATAAATTTTCAAGTCCATCACTCTCTTGTTTCGAGGAGCAATGCGGCATCGAAGCCGGAGAGCTTGGCGAAGCGGATGCGGCGCGCGCGCTTCGAGAGAGTATGCAGCGTGTTGCAAGCTTTTATAAATAGGAGTCCGGAATGGGTCGATACTTACAACGGCACGATTTGTGGGCACGCATTGTCATTATTGCATTGCCGGTTGTTTGTATCGTCTTTTGTTTGTGGCTATTGGAGCGACGAGAGAAGGAGCAAATCGTAAGTGATGCGCACCCCATCGTCTCAAGCTCTATTAAAACGCTTCATGAGAGCTCGGCTCTACATATAGAGAAGCGGATATCGAAAAAGGCTAAGAGAATGATGACAAAGAGGGTAGAGAGAGCGGCGAAAAAGAGAAGCTTTGTTGATGATGCCGTTTATGAGGTCGCTCTTGATGACATAAGTGTGGTTGATTCGATCGATGCACGCATAAAACCTATTTCTGCATGGCAAGTAGATCCGGATAAAATCAAAGCATTAAGTGTCGGCGAGACGCTTGTGATTCCGCTCGACGGCATCGAATATCCCGTAAAAATTACCAAAAAAGAGTCGGTAAGGCGAAGTACGATTATTACAGGTATCTACGAAGACGAAGGAGTGCGATATCCGACCATCATCAGTATCGGCGGAAAAACGATCTTCGTGACGTTCCAAAGTCCCAAGGGAGGCTACCAATCGGCACTCGAACCCTCGGAGGGTTATGTCTACTCTAACGCCTCTATAGAGGAGGCTTGGGTAGATAAGAGCAAAAGCGATGCACTTTAGCGAGGAGACGGTCATTGTGCAAACTTATGGAAAAATATTTTTTTATTGTTTGTTAACAGGTCTGGTTCGTCTCTTTGCGAATCCTGCCGATCCATGGTGGAATCCCGCTTGGCACTATAGGGCGGAGATCAATATCAACACGGCGGTTGTTAATCAAACCGGGAAGGTAAATGTCGACTTTTCCGCGCTGGGTTTGCCTTCACAACTGGATCCCAACTCGATACGCGTTGTCAAGAGCGATGGCGTTACTCTGCTTGCAAAGCAGGAGTTTACCGATTCGATCTATAACAATCTAACCGATGCCGTCAATAATAATCGAGGCGAAGTTAAATTTATCATTGAAGACCCCGGTACGGTTCGTTATTATCTCTATTACGATACGTTGGCAAACGGTCCGAAAAGCGCATTGGCGTCAAGCTATGTGATTAACGGAAATTTCGAGCATTCGACCGGTAGTCTGCCTACGGGCTGGGTAACGGGTCAGCTAAGCATCGGTGTCAATCAACCGAACAAAGAGGTTCACCCTGTAGCCGGAGAGGGGACAACCGTCACCGTAGCCGACAATTCATACGGTACGGCAACTGTTGCCAATACCGCTCATACGGGCCGCAATTTTTTTGTGGAGGGGTATCGAGATAGACAAGAGAGCGGCAATCTCTCAGAGCAGGTTTGGATAGAGAAGAGTTTTAGCGTACCGGCAAGCGCACCCGGAAATTTGACGTTTTGGTTTCGAGTACAGGGGTGGGATCAGGCTACAAGCAATACCGTCTACGATCGGGCACGCATAACTGTTAACGGGACGATTATTAATCCGACTACACTGAACATCAATAATGTAAACCTCAATATTTTTACGCAAGCTTATGGCAAAAAGAGTCTTTATACACAGTATGGTGATGCCGGTTGGACACAAGCAACGTTAAACCTTGCTCCCTATGCAGGAACAACGATTACGGTACGGATCAGTTTTCTCTTTGCCAGCGACAATATTTCGCGAACTTGGCAGTTGGTAGACGATATGGAGTGGAGCATCAAAGCAGCTACCCTTGGAGTGCAAGAGAGATTACCGCAAATGTCTGTCACTAAGCACTCTTGTGTGATACGCGATCCTGCCAACGGTCTCCTCCATCCCAAACGTATTCCGGGTGCAACGATACGTTATGCCATTGAAGTGTCAAATATCGGAGCTTCGCCGGCACAAAATGTGATCGTCAACGATACGCTTAGTGCACATTTTGATTATGCCTCTATACGCAACCTCCAGATTCTAAACGGGGCATGTAATTGTCTCGGAGTCGCTTCGGCAAGCAACAACCCCGCTCCGGGAACGGGGAACGGTGTGCATCCGATCAAGCTCAACTTCGGTACCGTAGCGGGCGGTAGTTTGAGTGCGCCGACGAAAAAGTGCGGCTATTTCGAGGTTGACCTGCTTTAAAAGTTCACGATGCGGCGTAGTGTGTAGATAAGCTTGGATCGCTCTTTGACATCGCTACGCTCTTTGCCGGGCTCTGTAGAGCTAATGATGGTACGCGCGGTGATAAGTTTGCTGCCGTCTTTTTTGCGTATGCCCCAGTAGGTGTGCATGATAACGGGCTCGCCTTTGTAGGTGCCGAGATAGAGCACGATATGTCCCGGCACGTAAAGCAACGATCGGAAGGGTTTGGCGTAGCGGGCGATAAAGCTTTTTTTGTAATCTTTGGGCCAGTTGCGCATCTCGATGCTCTCCCCGTCGTTTGCCTGCTTGCTTGAGTTGCGACGCAAAAAGATGCCGAAGGGCGCGAAAAAGTCGCGCGTGGTTGCGGAGCAGTCGCGACAGAGGTAGCTGCCACCCCAGCCGTAGGGTTCACCGTAGAAGGCCTTGGCGATCTTGGCGACATTTTCCGGTGTAAAAGCAAGGGGCTTATCTGCGAGAAGATCGTCGCTTTCGGGCTTAAGGTAGGCGATATGTGCTTGCACCCTCTCGTCGCGTCTTGCAACAAGGTAGCGTTTGCCGTCGCTTGCCTTGGGAAAGAGTGCGCCCAACTTCACATAGCTAACCGGTCTATGCGCCTCGTCGCGCAAAAGCAGATTGTCG
>JALWQQ010000091.1 GCA_027083075.1 Campylobacteraceae bacterium | reverse complement strand
CGATTGATCGCTTTACTCTCGTAGTAGATGCGATTGCTCAAATAGACTTTCAATAGCGCCAAGATCAAAGCGATGACCACCGAGATAACAATGATACTGAAGGTGCCTATCCCTATGCCGTTCTCTCTACCCTTCACGCAACAGACCCTTTCTCAAATCGAAATACCCGCAGCTTTGCAGAGCGCGCACGCGGGTTGCGCGATAGCTCTGCCTTGGATGCAACTATCGGCTTGGCACTTAGCGCCTTGCCCAAAGCATGATTTTTACCGCAGTTACATCGCATCGCCTCGGGCGGGCAGATGCATGCCCTCTCCCAGCGCTTAAAACGCCGCTTGATCAAACGATCCTCGAGAGAGTGAAAGGTGATCAAGGCGACGATCTCACCCTCGAAGTGCCTTGCCTCTATCGCGTCAAGCAGCCGCTCTATCTCTCCCAACTCATCATTGACCTCTATACGAATGGCTTGAAACGGCAAGGTAGCGGGATGGTTTTTGCCGCGAGAAGGCAGTACGCCTGCGATGAAATCGCTCAGCGCTTTAGCACTCTCAAAAGGCTTTTGCCGCGCCCTCTTCTCGATGGCTTGCGCCAGACGCTTCGCCCCTTTAAGCTCACCGTACTTTTCAAAGATCTCCGCCAATCGTTGTGCATCGTATCCGTTGACAACATCATAAGCGCTCTTGGTAGATCGCCTATCCATACGCATATCGAGCACCGGCGCCTCAAAGCCGAAACCGCGATCCGACTTATCAAGCTGCAAAGAGGAGACGCCGAAATCGGCAAGCAGTCCCGCTATCGGCGCCTCTTCAAGTCTCGGTACTACCTCGGAAAAGCTTCCGCGTATAAGCCTGCTACGCTCCTTGAAGGGTGATAATTTCTGCATACTAAAAGTGACCGCCTCTTCGTCTCTGTCGATGCCGATATGGCGCAACGCAGGATGGCGGCGCAAGATCGCCTCGCTGTGACCCGCGTAACCCAAGGTGCAGTCCACAAAGAACCCTTCGCCGATCGCTTCAAACGCTGCCATGACCTCATCGAGAAGTACGGGAATATGCGGAGCTTCCGTTGTCACCGATCGCCTTTTTGTTAATTTCGTTACGGTTTTGGATATAATCATACCCAAACTTAGCAAACAAACGGTAAGGCAAGATTGATGGATAGACACATCGTTGACGAAATCACCCGCATCGCCCATTCGCTCTTTACAAAAAACTTCTTTTCGGTCTATCACGGCTCTATCTCTGCACGCACCGGTAGCGAAACCTTTATCATCAACACCCGCGAAGCGATCCTTGACACCCCCAATGAAGAAGCCTTTGTCAAGGTCGATGCTCAAAAGCGCGACTATCGCTGGAAACTTGCCTCCGAAGATGTGCATATCCATGAACGCATCTACGAAACGATCCCGAGTGCAAAGTATATCAGCTACACCCTGCCGCCCTACGCCGTTGCCTACGGACTCAAGCATGCCAAAGTTACCCCTGCCGACTACTACGGCAAACGCTATCTCGGCACGATCCCCGTTTACGATCCGAAACACTTCGAAAACTGGACGGAACGCGCCCCCTTTGAGATCGCGCGCTTTTTTCAAGAGCACGAAGCACACCTGTTGCTAATACGCGGCTTCGGGCTCTTTGCCTACGATCGTGACATCACGGAAATGGCAAAAAAGATTTCGATACTTGAAAACAGCTGTCGCCTCTTGGTACTCTCGGCAAACCTGTAAAGTTATGTAAATCAAACTTTGCTATACTTGTAAAGCGATTGACACACAAGAGTAGTAACATGAACCAAACTCAAAAACGTCTCGAGATCATCCGACTTGCTATCTCCATTACCGACGAAGCATGTATCTCGCAACAGCTCTACAGCCTTTCGCACGCCAAAAGCGATCCGCAGCTACAAGAGATCATTGCGCTTCTCGAGTCCAAAAACTACGCACAAGCGCAGCGTCTGATCGTCAAGTATAACGGCAAAGAAGAGGCGGAGAGCAACCTCTTTGACTTTGCAAATGATACGGACAAAAGAGAAACGGAAAAAGAAGCGCTGCTTCAAGAGAGTAGCGATACGCAAGATACTGACGTTAACAAAGAGGAGATCACCGATCTGCACGACTATGTCGAGGTAGATCACAAGATCGCTGACTATGAAAGCGCCGATGAGAATGAGATCTCCAACTTTCTCTCGCTTGATCCCGACGAGGTGATGGCATCTGCACCCCAGATCGATCTCGGTGCACCCAAAGAGAAGAATGAAGAGATAGAGCACCTCTTTGACGACCTGCCGGACCCGAAAGAGGTGTTGCATAATTCACCGAAGGTTCCCGATCCCTTTTTCGAAGAGGAAGCGACAACCGAGAACGAGCATACTACTACCGAAGAGGTATCACGACCGAAAGAGGAAACACAAACACCCGCACAAGAGCCTAGCCATGGCTACACCGCAATGCCGCATATCGAAGAGAAGTGGTTTTTGCTCTGCAAACGCCATGGTCTTAGTAAAATCTGCTTGCGCCACAAGGGTGACTTTAGCGAACTCATCGCAAAGATCCGAAACGAAGGGTATAACAAAGACGATATAGACAAAGCGCTGCAAAGATGCGAAAACTTACGCGAAAACGATGAAGAGAAGGCAGCGGTATTACTCTTGCTACTCGGCGCCACCGCCGATAGCGATGCGCGCTTTATGATGGCGCGCGCGCTTTTCAAGGGCGATCTACTGCGAGAAAAAAAAGAGGAAGCAATAGAGCTTATCGAAGCGCTGGCGCTCCAAGAGAATCACCCCGAAGCGCTCTGTGACTTGGCGCAGATCTACGAACACGGTATCATCCTCTCCAAAGATCTCCTCAAAGCCAAACAGCTCTACAAAGAGGCGCTTGAGGCGGGAAGCAAACGCGCCGATAGACACCTTGCACGACTTGAGAGCAAAAAGGGGCTTTTAGGCAAGCTATTTGCTTAGTGCCTTGACCGCTTCATAAGCGGTATCGATCATCTTTTCGATCTCTGCATCGTTGATGATATACGGCGGCATAAAGTAGATCGTATTGCCCAAAGGTCTGAGCAACACACCATATTGCAAGCCGTAACGATAGACTTGCAAGCCGACACGCTGCATCGGATCGTAGTCCTTGAGATCGAAAGCAAAAATCATCCCCTGCCTGCGCATCTTTTCGACATTGCTTAGCGCGGCGATCTTCTGCATACGCTCCCAAATGCGTGCCGACTTCTCTCTGTTTTGCTCTAAGACATTCTCCTCTTCAAAGATATCGAGTGTTGCTAGTGCCGCCGCACACGCCAAGGCGTTACCGGTATAGCTATGCGAATGTAAAAACGCCTTCATCTCGCTATAATCGCAATAAAAGGCGCTATAGATCTCATCGGTCGTTAGAACAACCGAAAGCGGCAGATACCCGCCCGTTAGTCCCTTTGAGAGCGCCATAAAATCAGGGCTAACCCCCGCTTGTTCGCAGGCAAACATCGTGCCGGTGCGCCCGAAGCCCGTCATGATCTCATCGGCGATCAGGTGTACCCCGTATCTCTCCGTAAGCTCTCTGGCTCCCTTGAGATAATCGGGATGATAGATATGCATATTGCCCGCACCCTGCACCAGCGGCTCGACGATCAATGCCGCGATATCCTCATGCTCCGCCTCAAGCGTCGCCTCAAGCGCCTCAAGTGCTCTTGCCGCCGCTTCGGGGGTTGCGTCAACCGGAACGGGCACTTGCTTGTTGGCGATCAGTAGCGGCTTGTAGGTCTCTTTATAAAGTGCCACATCACCGACCGAGAGTGCACCCAACGTCTCACCGTGATAGGAGTTTGTTAACGATAAAAAGAGTCGCTTTTCACGTCCGCAATTTTTATGATAGTGATAGCTCATCTTGAGCGCCACCTCGATCGCACTCGATCCGTTGTCGGCAAAAAAGAGCTTTGTCAACCCCTCCGGCGTGATCTCAATCAGCCGCTCCGCCAAAACAATGGCACTCTCGTGCGTAAAGCCCGCCAAGATCACATGCTCCAGCCGCCTTGCCTGCTTGGCAACACGCACGCTTATCTTGGTATTGGCGTGGCCGAAGAGGTTAACCCACCACGACGAGATCGCATCGATATAAGCGTTGCCCTCGAAGTCATAGAGCCACACCCCCTCACCGCGTTCGATCGGGATCAGCGGCAAGTGCTCATGATCCTTCATCTGCGTACACGGGTGCCAGATCACCGCCAGATCGCGCTGCATCATCGTTTCGTTACTCATCATCTCTCCATAAAATCATAACCCGAACTTAACCGTAACTTTACTAAAATGGTACAAATTTTTACTTGAAGGTAGTATAGCATGATCGATTGGATGCAACGGCACAACAGATATCTCGTATGGACGATTTGGATCGCTACGATCGCTTTTATCGGGGCGGGTTTTGTCGGTTGGGGTACCTACAAATTCGGCTCGAAAACAAGTAGTATCGCCAAGGTAGGCGACGTAGAGATCTCAAGGCAACAACTCAATATGGCTTACGGTAACCTCTTTGAACAGTACAACCGCATGTTCGGCGGTAAGCTTGACAAAGAGCAGGCAAAAAAGCTGGGCTTGGCACAACAGGCTTTTGCTCAACTTAAAAACGAGGCACTACTCATCAACTTTGCCAAAGAACTCGGACTGCGGGTCAGTGATGAAGAACTTGCCGAAGAGATCGCCTCGATGCCCGCCTTTCAAAACCAAGGAAAGTTCGACGAGGGGCTCTACGACGCCTTTATCCGATCGCGCGGCATAAGTAAAAAGAGTTTCGAATCGATGATGCGTGATAACGCCGTTGTTAAAAAGCTACTTACGATGCTCAAAGTCGATCCTTACCCTTTTGAAGAAAATGTCGTCAAAGCAGCGGCTACCGTACGTGACAAGATCGCCTACAAAATCTTCTCGCCCTCGGATATGAACGTTAGCGTTGACGAAAAAGCGTTGCGACAGTACTGGGAGGAGCACAAGGATGCATTCCTTACCCGAGAAAGATACAAACTCGAAATCGTCTGGACCGATACCGATGATGTAAATGTAAGCGACAAAGAGATCAAACGTTACTACGATGAAAACAGCTTTAACTACACCGACGCCAAAGGAAAGCAACTTGACTTCGAAGACGTCAAAGACTTAGTAGAGCGCGACCTCAAGGTAAAGCGTGGCAAAAGAAAGGCACAAAAAGCCTATATCGCTTTCAAAAAAGGGAAGCGTAAAGCGGACGAAAAGATTGCACTCCCCCTGGGTGACGCCAAGTTGACACCGCAACTGTGGCAAGAGATCCGAACACATAAAGAGGGTGACATCATAAAGCCCAAAGTCATAGGCTCCTACTATGCAACCGTCAAGATCGACTCTATTCAAAAACCTCGCCTGCAAAGCTTCGAAGAGGCGCACGATAAAGCAAAAGCGACCTATCTGGTGGAATTGCATAAAAATGCCGTCATCAAGGCTGCGGAAGAGGCATTGAAAAATATTGACAATATAAAACTTGCACATAGTGATTTTTTGGCACTTAACGATACAACTGTAAACCTCCCTCCTCTAAATCGTCAAGAAACTTTACAATTTTTGCAAAAACTCTTTACATCTAAAGAAGAAAAAGGTATGATTAGCGTATCGGACAAAATTGCCGTTTACAAAATAGAAGCACAGCAGTTTGACAACGCAAAAGATGACAACCTTACAAAGCAAGTCGAAAAAACGACAAGAGCTATCAAAGAGCAAAGCTTAGTAAGCAAGCTCATCGAATCGCTTCGCAAACGCTACGAAACAAAGCTCTACGTAGGGGGATTAAAATAGTGAAACGCACGGTTTTGGCGATAGATATCGGATCGACGGATATTCATGCTATCGTAGCCGAAATCGACGAAAACGCACAAGCTAAAATCCTCGGTCACGGCACCGCCAAATCCCAAGGGATCAAAAAGGGTGCGATCACCAATATCGAGCTGACCTCCAAAAGTATCAAAAAAGCGGTTGCGGATGCCAAGCGTATCGCGGGGAGTAACCCTACCGACGCTTACGTAAGCATCTCTAACGCCTATGCCAAGAGCCTTACCTCTACCGGTGTTGTCAACATCCCCCAAAAAGATATCTCTATCAAAGAGATCAACCGTGCGATCCAGACCGCACTCTACAATGCCAATATCCCGAACGAATATGACGTTATCCATGTGCTACCTTACAATTTCCGCGTAGATGAGCAAGAGTACATAGAAGATCCGTTCGGGATGAATGCAGGCAGACTCGAGGCGGATGTCAACATCATCTTGACACAAAAGTCGAGCGTGGCAAACCTTACCAAAGCGGTACGCTCTGCAGGGCTCAATATCGAAGGTATCGTTCTAAGCGGCTACGCTTCGGCGATCGCCGTGATGAACGAGGATGAAAAAGAGCTAGGCGCCGCCGTCATCGACATCGGTGGACAGACATGCGATCTTGTCGTACACGCAGGCAACTCGGTGCGCTACATCGACTTTCTCGGTGTTGGCTCCAACCATATTACCAACGATCTCTCTATCGCATTGCACACACCGCTACAGATCGCTGAAGAGGTCAAGATACAATACGGCGACCTAACGGCAAGCGAAAGCGACGATGTCGTAGAGTTGCCGGTTATCGGCGACGAAGAGAACCGTAACACCGTGTCGCTTGACATCATTCGCAAGGTGATCTTCGTACGTGTCGAAGAGATGCTCTCCATC
>JALWQQ010000090.1 GCA_027083075.1 Campylobacteraceae bacterium | reverse complement strand
TATATCTCTTTAATGCGCTGTGGCGATGCAGAGGGCATGGCGATTACCAGAAGATCGTAATGTTGCGATTTTAAGCTTCTTTTTAGCTCCTCTTTCGAAACGATCGGAATGCCGTCGATACTGCGATTGTGTAGCGATTGGTCGTCATCGATGAAGTAGCGTAATTTGTATGGAGAATCGGCAAACTCCTCTTTGAGCTTTAGACCCGCTTTTCCTGCACCGTAGATCGCAACGTTTTTTGTTTTTTCGATACGACTCTTGTTGATAAAGTAGTTGTACGCATACATTAAAAAGTTGATACCAAAGAGATAGGTGAAGAGTTCGCTAATCAGAAAATATAAAAATATTTTTCCGTAAAAAATAGGCGCATAGCCTATAAAGGCAATCAGATATACAACACTTTTCAATAAGAAAGTTTTGGGACTCACCTTACTCCATGAGAGTGAATAGTCTTTATATATGAGAGTAGAAGCGATCAATCTAAAAAGTATTACCGTTAAAACGAGTTTGATCGAAAAGGGTTTATGGAAAATTAAAAATGTCCACGAAAAAGTAGCAAAAGACAACAGAATAATAATCACATAATTAAGCAGTCGTCTATCGATATTCACGCGTTATTTCCTTTGGAGTTTATACTTTCTTTTATAACATTGCAGATAGCAATAACATCACTTTCTTCCATGGTTGTGCTGCTGGCTACACATAGACCGTTATTATACAATTTTTCACTTGTTCCGTCGACATACGATTTTGCTTCTTTGAAAAGCGGTTGTAGATGCATCGGCTTCCATAGCGGGCGACTTTCTACGCTTATTTTATTGAGTGCATGTACAATTTTCATTGGATCTTTGTCTCGGAATGTCAAGGCTGTCAACCATCTATTGCCTCTGCTATTTGGCAGTTCGGGCATAAAATTTATTTCGTCTATATCCGATAGATACTTTCGATACCACTCGAATATTTCTCTTTTTTTCGCTACGCGTTCCTCTATAACTTCCATTTGCGCCACTCCTATGGCGGCAAGTACATTGCTCATGCGATAGTTGTATCCATACTCTCGGTGTTCATAGTGCACATAGGGCTCTTTGGCTTGTGTGGCATAAAAGAAGGCCTTGTCTCTTCGCTCTTTATCCGAGGTGATGAGCATGCCGCCTCCCGAAGTGGTAAGAATTTTGTTGCCGTTAAACGAATAGACACCGAAATCGCCGAATGTTCCGGTATGTTTTCCGTTAAACGTGGCGCCCAGCGACTCTGCAGCATCCTCGATGAGGTAGATACCGTGCGTTTTGCAGAGGGTGGCGATTTGTTCGATATCGGCACTCATACCATAAAGGTGTGTGACGATGAGTGCTTTGGGTTTTTTGTCGCACTGTTGCAAATACGCTTCCAAAAGTTTTGGTGAAAGGTTCCAAGATTTTTCTTCGCTATCGATAAAAACAGGGTTGGCTCCTTGGTATAGTATGGCATTGACGGAACCTATAAAGGTGAAGGTTGACGCCAATACGTCGTCCCCTTTTCCGATGCCGAGTACACGCAATGCAAGGTGTAGTGCCGCCGTACCCGAGGAGACTGCCAATGCATAGGGTGCACCGGTATACGCCTTTACGCTTTCTTCGAATTTGTCAACATATTCTCCCAAGGGTGCGATATAGTTGCTTTCGAAAACTTTTTTGATGTATTTGAGTTCATTTCCACTCATATGCGGTGCACTCAAGAAGATCTTTTTATGCATCATCGATGCTCCTTATCACTTTTGCGGGAATGCCGAATGCTACCACGTTGTCCGGTATATCGGTAAGTACTAAACTATGGGCACCGACGATTGTATTTTCGCCGATCGTCACCCCCGGCATCACGGTCGAATGGCTACCGAGCTTAGAGTTTTTTTTCAGCACTACCTCTCCCCCTTTTTCGTCGATGGTTGAGACCGAATAGATAGAGCAGTGTGATCCGATCTGTACCCCTTCTTCTATCGTAACGCCAAATTTAGCATTAATGTAGCTAAAAGCACCGATATCGGTTTTGTAGCCGAGTCGGAGATTGTCCTTGTGCTGCACAATCCAGTTGTATTGAGTCGGCTTTCCATCTTCAATCTTGGGGTACTGCCAGTCATCAAATCTTTCCTTATTCATTTTCGGTTCCTTTAAATTTTTCCATAGTTACGGAACTGCTCGAACTGATTCCGCTTCTCTTAACAACTTTCAAAAGAGTCATCCAGAGTATCTTTATGTCCAACCAAAAAGATTGGTGCTCGACATACCATATGTCATATTCGAACTTCTCCTCCCAACTAATTGCGTTACGTCCATTCACTTGTGCCCACCCCGTAATCCCCGGTTTAACATCATGGCGTCTTCTTTGTCGTTGGTTGTAGAGCGGTAGATATTCTACCAAAAGCGGTCTGGGTCCGACAAGACTCATATCGCCTTTGATAACATTAAAAAGTTGCGGAAGCTCATCGAGGCTACTACTGCGTATGAATTTGCCGATGCCGACAAGTCTCTGCTCATCCGGTAGTAAGTTTCCCTTTTCGTCTCTTTCGTTTGTCATCGTTCGAAATTTATAGATCTTAAAGATTTTTTCATGTAATCCGACTCTCGGTTGAGTAAAGAGTACCGGTCGACCCATTTTCCACAAAATAAGCAACGCCGTTACGATATAAACCGGAGAAAGTAGTACAACAAGGATGCTTGCAATCAATTTGTCGAAGAGGGTTTTAAGCATCTTTCTCCTTTTTATCTCTTAGTGCATCGAATAGCACCTTTTCTAAGCGGTCCGCCAAGTGTTCTATGGTGTAGTATTTTTCGACGTGCTCTCTGCCTCGCTTGCCCATTTCATTTCTTTCTTTTTGGGGCATACGATAAATTCTTAAAATTGACTCTTTGAGTGCTTCGATATCGTTCGGCGCGACGGTAAAACCAGCATTAGCATCCTTGACCGGATTATTTTTTGCATTTCCGCAAAATAAAACGACCCTTCCCGAAGCCATATAGTCATAAAGCTTGTTTAAACTGATGCCGTACTTATATAGCGGAGAGTCTTGTAGACATAAAAATAGCACGTCGCTGGATTGCAATATCTTATATACATCTTGCTTTGGAACCGCATCTTCGATCGAAACGTTTTGCAATCTCTTTTGCAAAACGAGTTGCTGCAACCTTGCTTTTTGCGCACCCTCCCCGACGATGCGAAAAAATATCTCTTTTTTTGACCGAAGATGTTCCGCAACTTCAATTAACGGGTAAAGATTGTTCGCAACTCCTATGGCTCCGGTATAGCAAATTGTGAGCGTTTTTCCCGGCTCTTTTTCAGTATAATCGATATGTTTGAGGTCGACACCGTTGGATATCCAGACTACTTTCTTTTCGGCATGTGTAAACCGTTCGATATGTCTATTAGCATATGGCATGCTGGTAATAATTTTATCGGCTTTTTTATAGAGGAATCTTTCTAATAGGGACATTGCTATAACAAGAGGGTGCCATTTTGGCATACCTATATCGATAAGTGTTTGCGGCCAGATATCACGCACTTCCATAATGAACGGCGTTTTGTATCTTTTTGAGAGTCTGTAGGCGGCATATACGGCAAAAAGATGCACCGAGGAGCCAATAATAATATCCGGGGTCGTGTCAAGGAGTTTAGGGAGTAGTCTGAGCGCTTTAAAGGTGTAGCTAAGCATATTGCGCAGCCTGTCAATACTATTTCCATAGTAGGGTGGGGTATGAAACCAAATAAAATCGATCCCGTCGATCGTCTCTTTTAGGTAGGGTGTACCATTGTAACTTTTCATCTCTTTGTAGCGTGCATAATGGAAACTTGATGCGACGATGGTAACGGTATGACCACGGGCAATAAGCTCTTTCGCGAAATCATAATGTCTGGTACCGCCGCCCATTTCGGGTGTTAGTGCATGGTGGTTTAATATCCAAATATGCAACGATGACTCCACTGAAAATTATAAATAGCACAAGCAATAAAAACCAAGTGGGACACATGGAACGATCCAATTATACCGACTTATTTTGGTGTTTAAGGTTGATTTTGTCGGTGCCGCTAAGTTGCCAATATATGGTGTAAAGTTTTTTCTCTTCTATAGCCCAATTGTATCTGCTTAAAACAGCACGCTTCCCGTTTTCTCCCATACGTTTTGCCTCTTTCGGATTTTTGATCAGAAACTCTATGGCTTCGGCTATCTCTTTCGGGTCAAGCGGATTGACACAGATGCCGCTCTCGTTTCCTTCGATGATCTCCCTCCACAAAGGAAAATCGGAAGCGATAACCGGTAGCCCGGTACTCATATACTCGAACATCTTTACCGGAAGTGCTTGACGATAGGTTGGGATGGGGTGCAGTGTAACAAGTCCCGCTTTAGATCGATGTAAAATTTTGGCAACTTTTTCTCTACCTAAAAAGCCGTATTCATTAACTTTTTCCCAACCTTTAAGGCTCTTTACTTCATCTTTAACTATTGTTTCCATAAAATTTCCAACCAAATTAAGCCGAATATTTTTAACAAGCGCCATCGCCTCGACTATCTCCTTAATACCCCTTATTTTGTTGATGCCGCCGACGTAGCATACTTCATCTTTTTTGCTGCTCCAATCGTTTGTCCTCTCGAGTTCGCCGATGATCGGGTAGTTGTTGATGTCGACACTGTCGGGGTTAATGCACAAAAATTTATCGCGTATGTAGGGTGTAGCCGCTACGACATAGTCAAGGCGCTTGCAGACGAAGGATTCGAAGCGTGCATAGAGAAGTGAGATGGCGCCTCTTACTGCTACAGGTATCCAAGTTTTGGAGAGAATGTCTTGCGAAACGTCTTCATGCGAATCGAAAATAACCTTTTTGCCGCGACGTTTAAGTAGTAGTGCGATCACCAATAGTTCGGGGTCGTGAAGGTGGTAGATGTCGCACTCGAGCGAGACAGCGGTTTTGTAAACGCGGTATAGGGTGCGGCTCATGCGCTTGATGCGCCCCCCCTCACTTCTTCCTGCATCAACGATTCGCACACCGTTTTTTTCATCGTTGCCTTTGCCGTCCGCGACCACAAGAGTAACATCGTAGCGTTTTTCTTTTGCCAAGGATGTGCACATTTTAACAAAGATGCGCACATCGTCCCGTGCGTGCACCGAGGTAACATGGGCGATTTTAACCGAGTTTGACATGATATACTCTTTCCCAAACGGCAATGTTATAGAGTCTCCATTTTAATCTATCTTCCATACTGTCGAGCTGTTTAAGAAGCAAACCTTTGTAAGTTAGCTCTTCTAAAATTTTCGAATGTACGATCTCCTCTCTAATTTCCGTTTGAAATCGACCGATCCAGCTACGCTCAGGAGCATTGAAACCCAATTTGTTTTTTCTCCAAACCACCTCTTCGGGCAGCAGATTTTCGATAACTCTGCGCAATATATACTTTGTCCATCCCTCTTTGATCTTGTGAAGAATATCGATATTGAGCGCTTTCTCCAGAGTGCGGTAGTCTAAAAAAGGAAGTCGTGTTTCCACCGAGTGCCTCATAGAGTTTTTGTCTTCGTAGCGAAGCAGTATCGGTAGGTTCGTGTATTTGATCTCGTAGTTTTGCAACGCATTGATACGGAGATAAGCGGAGGCAAGATCGTCTAAAAAACCGAAGCGATTTCGATAGGGTCTCATAAAGCGGGTGCGACGTTTGTACTCGAGCTTTCGTAGTGTTGCAAAAAGAGAGCCTATCGTATATTTGGCGATCCATAGAAGAGTCATTTTGGTATTGTTTTTATGTGAGTTTCGTATCTCTTGAAGTGCTCTAAAGAAGCCGAAACGACGAAAGATGTCGACATAAGCGGAGGGGTAATATTTTTCATATCCAAGCAGGGTTTCGTCTCCGCCTTGTCCGTCAAGCATGACCACGCAACCCTCTTCTCTTGCTTTTTTCATCACGAAATACTGCATAAAGATAGAGGGACTCCCAAAGGGCTCTTCTTGTGTGTAAACCACTTCATCTATATGTGTCCGAAACGCTTCGGCGGACGGCTCTATCATATGAAGATCCAAACCGCAATATTGTGCCACCATTGCCGCATAGCTGCTTTCGTCCGTCTCTTTTTCTGTCGATTTGGCATGGATGGCGGTAAAGCTTTTGCCACTGTTTTTCGTATAGAGTTTGGATGCGACGGCGGCAACGCTTGAGCTATCCAATCCTCCGCTCAAACAAGTACCGACTTTAACGTCGGATCTCAACCTGTAGGATATGGCACGCCGAAACTCCTCTTTGTACTCTTCGATGGCCGTTTGCAAGCAAGTGACGGGGTGATCGAACGAGATGGTGTAGTAGTTATAATGACGATAAGTATGAGAGTTTAGGTCATAAATAAGATTGTGGGCAGCTTCGAGCTTATATATGTTTTCAAAAAATGTTTCGTTGTTATGCTCTTGAATACCGGTAACGATATAGTCGACGGCTATTGATCTGTTACATACGATCGATTCTTGAAACGGTAGTAGCTGCTTAATCTCCGATCCGAAAACAAACCTATCGCCTACTTGGGTATAGTAAAAGGGCTTGATACCGAATCGATCTCTACTACAAAAGAGTATCTCTTTTGCTTTGTCGTAGATAGCAAATGCCCACATGCCGTTAAAGTGCTCCACGCATCTTTCGCCCCATTTGTCATAGGCGGCGAGTATCACCTCCGTATCGGTATCGGAAGAGAAGGTATAGCCCTCTTTTAGTAACGTTTCTTTGATCTCGAGGTAGTTA
>JALWQQ010000089.1 GCA_027083075.1 Campylobacteraceae bacterium | reverse complement strand
ACTTGATACAATCCGCCCAAATCTTATGTTCGGGTATGCTCTCTTTGGCGATCTCGACAAAACCGAGTTTGGCAAAAAAGTCCGGCAGATAGGTCAGTACCAACACCTCTTCACCCACCCGTAAGCGTGCCGCCTCCTCTAATGCCGCCTCTACCAGAGCAGCGCCGATGCCCCTGCCTCGCTCTCTATCTTTTACGATCAGACTACGCAGCTCCGCCAATCGCAACGAATGGATATGCAGCGCCGTATAGCCGACGATCTTGCCGTGTGATTCGGCAATGATATAGGATCGAATATGAGTTGCCACCTCATCTTCACTACGTGGCAAAATCGTACCGCTTTGCACCTCATCCTTGACCAAAGACATCATCTCTTGCACGTCGGCAAGTGTCGCCTTACGCAGTCTCATCTTGCAATACCTCCTCCCCAAAGACGCTAGCGACAATCCGACGATGCAAGTTCTCGTGACCGCTCTTTTTAAGATTGCTCAACAAAATGGCATCGGGGACTCGCCTCAGTAGTGCGGCACGCTCTTTTTGCTTGAGTTTGTCAATCTTGGTAAAGGCGACAAGATACCGCTGATCCGGCTTCAGCAGGGATGTGATGTACGCCTCCGTCTCATTATCAATGACCATATCAGGGTGACGCGCATCACGCAGATGCACAAAGAGGCGAATCGCGCTGCGCTCTTGGATGAAACGCAAAAGGCTCTTTTGCCACTGCGCTTTGAGGCTCTTGGAGACCTTTGCATATCCGAAACCCGGCAGATCGACAAAACGCAAAGGAAAATCTCGCTCACCGACACGATAACGCACATCGAAAAAGTTGATCAACTGTGTTTTGCCCGGTGTCGCAGATGCCTTTGCCAAGTTTTTTCTTTGGGTGAGCAGATTGAGTGTCGTACTCTTGCCGACATTAGAACGTCCCAAAAAGACCACCTCGCTGCGATCTTCGGCAAGCGCATCCACGATACCTTGCGCCGATTTTACAAACACGGCATCGACAATCCTCGGCGTATATGCCACTACCTCTTCTCCAGTTCGAAAATCACCTTCACCGGCTTTTTCTTCTCACTCTTGGCAAGCGCATCACCCTCTTTTACTTTCAGTTCTATGAATTCGCCCGAGATATGGCGCTTTCTATTGAGATCATCTACGACTCCATCTTTTTTAAGTACATAACGATCTTCCTTTGGATAATAGAGGATCGTTTGCGCATGCCCTTTGTAGTGCTTCTTTTCGTCGATGATCTCAAAACGCGCATGACCGATCGCATCATAGCGCTTCGTTTCGTTGTTTTCATCCAAGATCACATAGAGTGTATCGCTATCGAGCCAACTCTTTCCATGGGTTGTATGCACATTGCCCGTAAAGACGATCTTGCCTTCCGACTCGTACGCCTGCATCTCGTCTGCCGTCACTTCCACCCTGTCGCCTCCGTACAAAAAAGTAAAGAGAAAACAGGCTATAAACGCTTGCTTCACGACCCCTCCTTGTCGAGTGAAAAGTAAGCATGTACACGCCATGCTCTCAAGATACCGTTTTTGGCGCTATAGCGCATCCGTTTGCCCTCCAGCACATGCGCATCCTTGGTTGCCGTAAAGGGTCTATCGCTCTGCAGAAGTTCGTCGGTCTTTACATAGCGTGCCTGCGTACCGACATAGCGATACCCCTTTTGTGTGATCGCCACTACATTGCCGTTTAGATAGATCGTATCGCCGTCGTCTCTGGCGCGATCGGACTGCATATGGCGGATCGCGTCACTTCGAAAACGCGCGGCACGCAGATAAAGCACGCCGGCTTTACGCTCACCCTCTTTGGCAAAGCCACGGCTTAGGATGCGGTCTTGGTTCACTTCATTAAATTCGGTATCGCTAAATGCAAGCTCTTTATCAAAACTCTCGATGCGAGGGACGGGGTGCGATCCGTGCGACAGATAGACGAATGCTATCAAAACTACATTGGCAAGCAACAACACCCACTCCAATCTTATCGCCATAATGCCAAAAACTCCTCTCTTAGCCCCTCTTTGTCGATGATGTATTCGATCATCTCGCGTACCGCACCCTCGCCGCCGCGGGCACGAAGCACCACATCGGCACACGTTTCTACCTCGTTGGCAGCGTCGGCAGGCACAAAAGAGAGCGCAACGGCATCAAGCATACGCAAGTCGTTCAGGTCGTCTCCGATAGCTGCCGTCTGCGACAAGTCGAGATCCAACTTTCGCAGTAGATCATCCAACACCGCCGCCTTATCATCGACACCCTGATAGAAGTGCTCGATACGCAACTCTTCGGCACGGCGCCGAACGATCTCGGAACGTCTTCCCGTGATGATCGCCACTTGCCCGCCCAAGCGCATCCAACTGCGTATCGCCAAGCCGTCTCTTACATGAAAAGATTTGATCTCATCGCCCGTCTCGCTATAGGTAATACGTCCGTCGGTCATCGTGCCGTCAACATCAAGCACGATCAAGCGAATCTTCACAACACACCCTTCGTACTCGGGATGCCCGTACGCTCATTGGGCGTAACGGCACGGCGTAACGCCACCGCCAATGCCTTAAATGCCGCTTCGATCACATGGTGCTTGTTGCGACCGCGCTGATAGATAAGGTGTAGCGTCAAGGGCAGATTGAAAGCAAACGCCTTAAAGAACTCTTCAACCAGTTCGGTATCGAAACTGCCCACTTTTCCCTCTACGGGTAGCTCATAAACCAGATAGCCTCGTCCCGAGAGATCGATATCGCACGTTACCGCCGCCTCATCCATCACTACCGTCGCGTTGCCGAAACGCTCTATCTTTTCGACGGGATAGATCGCCTCATTGAACGCTTGAGCGATCACGATCGCCGTATCCTCGACACTATGGTGATCGTCGATATGCGTATCGCCCTTGCACTGCACCTCGAGATCGATCAGCGCATGCTTGGCAAAGGACTCCAGCATATGATCGTAAAAGCCGACACCGGTAGCGATCTTACTTTTGCCGCTTCCATAAAGCGAAAGCGCTACTTCGATATCGGTCTCTTTGGTCTTTCTGCTCTTGCGTATCACGGATACTCCTTCTACTCTTTTACCACAAAGGCGTGCAACCCCTCTCGTTGCGCAAAACTTCGCGCCGCATTTGCCGTACCAAAGCCCGCCAAGCGCACCTTGTAGGGTACGGGATCGCCTGCTTTTTTACTCTTGACAACCGCTACGCTCTGCAACCCGGGATAGTGCTCCGAGAGATAGTTTGCCAATCTCTTTGCAGCATCGGCGCTACTAAACGCACCGGCTTGTAAGGCAATTGTACCATAGCCTCTTAAAAGAGTGCTGCCTGCAGAGCGCTTTGCGGTGTGCGATGTCGGCGCTTTTTTGCCGTATGCCTTGCCGGCAAAACCGACCACTTCCAGCTTCACATGCGCCGTACCGCTACGATCGAGTCCTAGGCGTTTACCCGCCGCATAGCTACAGTCGATGATACGCGCTTTGACAAAAGGACCGCGGTCGTTAATGCGCACGACACAGGATCTGCCGTTATCGAGATTGCGCACGCGCACCAACGTGTTCATCGGCCATGTCTTGTGTGCAGCGGTTAATGCATACATGTTGTACTGCTCACCGCTACTGGTTTGCTTACCGTGAAAGTCGGGTCCATACCAGCTTGCCACCCCATACATCGTCTCGCCGAGAAACACCTCTTTCGGATAGTAGCGTCTCCCGAGTACGGTGTAGGGTCGCATCGTTGCCTTGTAGCGCGTATATGAAAGTGTATATGACGATGAGGGTGCTATTTCGTGTTTACCTGAGCACCCCATAAGGAGCAAGAAGAAAATCACAATACACTGTAAACCCTTCACACCGTAACCTTAGAGCAACAGGTCTTCATCGCCGAGTATTTCGTTAAGCGTATCGAGATTGCCCATCTCGTCAGTACTGCCGTCCGCCTCTTTCGAAACCAAATGAAGGTCATAGCGTGTCGCATCCCTCTTTAAGAGAGCTTCGATCTCTTCGTCGCTTACACTCTTTTCGATCACCGCATTAAAGCCCAAACTTATATAATGGCTCTTATCATCATCTTTGCGTGCAATAAGTACGATCGGCATAGGCGGTTTGGATTGCGTCTTCTCCTTGTAGCGGATGCGGTTGAGGATATCGGCACCCTCTTTCTCTTTGAGCATATCTTTATCGATCAAAAGCAGTTGATATTCGTGCTTCTTTAGACCCCTCTCGATATCCATCGCTTCCTTAACAACAGTAACACTCGTACCAAAACGCTCAAAACGCTCTTTGAAAAGCGTGGCATTGATCGCATTGTCTTCCGCTATCATAACACGAAGATTCGGATATTGGCGCGGCTTTCGCTCCCTTTCCGATACCGTACGTACCACCTCGTTTTCGTTGCGATATTTTTGTATAAAACTCTGCAAAATATGGCGCACTTTCAGATAAGACACCGGTTCGTAGATCAAGAAATCGAAAAGCTTTTTCCCCTTCTCTATACGAGAACGTAATGCGGGAGTGGTGATCAACACGATTGGGATTTGTAACGTTTCGAATTTATTGATTTCACCTTCGAGTCTCAAATAGTGATGATAGACGAACATCAGGTCGGGCTTTTTCTCCCATTCCCGCTTATTTTGCAGCGACTCGTAAGTATAGATGACAAAAGAGGCACCGAGAGATTCTACATATCGGCGCAGATTTTCTATCTTTTGATATCTCACGTTTTCCGAAGGCAACGCCACTGCGATCTCAAGCTGCCCTCCTTTAACCGGATCGCCCTTTAGCTTCGCCCATGACGCATCCGTCGCCTCAAGCGCAAGGTCAAAGTATATCTTGGCCCCCTTGCTCTCTTTATTTTCGACATGAAGTTTGGTATTCATGCGCGAAAGAAACTCAACGACCACAAAGCATCTCACAAAAGAGGGATCGTTTATGCATTGATCGCAACTTTGGTCACCTTGCTGCAATGCCGACTCTATTTTTTCCAGCTCTTCGGAACTATATTTCTTGCCGTCAAAATCTATCTCGAATCGCACCAAGGTATGTTCGTCGTCCCCTTTGCCAATACCGTAAATATTGATATCGATCGGATGATACGGTTCGGTTCTATATAGAGCATGGTGCAATAAATTAGATATCGCCTCACTAAGGTAACCCTTTTCCAAAATCACTTTCCGCGGCAGTTCCGGATCGGTAAAGAGAGCAAGTTCAACATCTTTGCGGGAAGCGGCATTGGTAAAGGCTTCGACAATTCTCTCTATCTCTATAAAAAGATCTACGGACTCGGGTTTTGACACAGCTAACTGATATTGCTCCGGCTTCGTCTCAAATTGTTTCATATGCGATACTATATGTTGCAAGTGCTTTACCTTCTCTTCTATTGCTTTTAGATAGTGCCTTTGCTCATTGTTAAGTCCCGTCTCTTTCAGAAGTGCATCGTAGCCTCTCAACGCATCTAAAGGAGAGTTTATCTCGTGAAGCATCCGACTAAAAGTAAAACGACTCGTCTTTACAACACCTTTTGCATCATAATAGACTTGATTTAACTTCTTTACATAGTGCACCACGGCATCGAAATCGAGACGATCCGTCCTTTTAAACTTCTCATAGCTATAGAGTTTACGTACTGTTTCGAAAAAGTATCTTTTTTGCGCTTCCTCTTTGCCGCTTCGTCTCCTCTCAAGTATAAGCAATATCAACAACACAAGGCTAAAGAGCGCCACAAAAGCAAAAAAGTAAACCTCTTTATTGAGCGATGTCAATATCTTTTCGTATTGCGACAAGAGCCGCTCTATCATGGATGCCTCTTCCGAAAACAACAGTTTTTCATATTCCGTTTCTGTCTGTTGCCACGCTTTTGCCGCAAGGGGATATCGAGCGCTTTTTGCCGCATTCAGTACCTCTATCCGCATTGCATCGAGACGCTTCGAAAGCGGCGCCAATTTTTTGACAATTGTTGCAGACATACCGTTTGTATCGGAAGCGACACTACTCAAGCGGCTCCATAACAATAACTCTCTATCGGGTATAGCTTGTCGTGTTTGCAAGAAATAGGCAATAAGGGTCTTCTCCAAAGAAACCGCTTCGATACGCCGCTCCAGCGCCTCGATCGCATTGAGTCGATCACGATCGATCCTCAACGCTTCGGCTTTATCGGATAGATTCTGTACAAGAGCATAAAAATGCTTACGCAAAAGACTCCTTTCGCCCTCTTCCGCCAAACGCCTTACGACGCCGATATCATACTTCTCTTCGAAGATACGCAGATCCAAAAGATAATCCCGTGTTGTTTTCAGAAGAGACGGGACATCGCCGAATGTCTTTTGCGTGATTGCATCTGTCGTTTTTTCGAGTTTTGAGCAGACCGCAGCCTTCTTTTCCGAATGCAACAATACGATCTTGCAATTGATCTCGCTATTTAATGCATTTTGTAAAGCACTGATTGCTTTCAATCTATCGAGCGTCTTGTAAACCTTAGCTATTTGTTGCTTGCTTTGCCATGTATTAGAAAAGAGGTAGAGGCTTCCCAAGGCGATGATAAAAATCCCGAGAAATACCAGTGCCCATATAATATGCTTGGTAGAAATTTTACGTCTCACAAATACTCCCTTTCCCCGTAACTCTCATGAACTCTTTGACGCTTATTCTACCATAATCGTACTTGGGTTTTATATGAACTACCGACACTGCGGCACGACAAGCGTTCTGCCGACTTGCAGATAGACCTTATCGAGTCCGTTGAGTCTCCTGATCAGGC
>JALWQQ010000088.1 GCA_027083075.1 Campylobacteraceae bacterium | reverse complement strand
ATTTAATATCTATCTTGAGACGCTTGAAACGATGCCTTCGTGGAAGCTTCTCTTTAGAGAGTATGAGATAGAATTTGAGCAAAGCAGGGCGTTTTCGGTGCATACGCCGAACGGGAGAGTCGCTTTGAAGGATGCCATCTTACAAAGCGACGGTTCGATAATCATAGACGGTAAGAGGATAGTGAGCGAACGATGAGCGAAATAATCTGTATAGCCAATCAAAAAGGCGGGGTAGGGAAGACGACGACAGCGGTTAATCTGGCGGCATCGCTTGCCGAACGCGGCAAAAAAGTGTTGCTACTCGATATCGATCCGCAGTCTAATGCAACGACAAGCTTGGGCTTTAGCCGAAGCGACTACGAGTTTAACATCTACCATGTACTTAATGACAGTAAAAAGCTTTCGGAAGTGATCTTGAAAACCGCCATCGAAGGCTTGGATCTGGTGCCTTCCAATATCGGTTTGGTCGGCATAGAGAAACGCTTTTACTCCTCACGCAAGAAGAACAAAGAGCTCATCTTGGATGAGAAGCTTCACGAGGTAAAAGAGCGATACGACTTTATCATCATCGACTCGCCGCCGGCGCTGGGACCGATCACGATCAATGCGCTTAGCGCGTCCGATTCGGTCATCATCCCAATCCAGTGTGAATTTTTTGCCCTTGAAGGTTTGGCGCAGCTACTCAACACCGTGACGTTACTTAAAAAGACCATCAACCCCAAACTCAAAATCAAGGGTTTTTTGCCGACGATGTACTCGAAGCAAAACAACCTCTCCAAGCAGGTGCTTGCCGACCTTAAGCATCACTTCAAAGACAAGCTTTTTCATGTGCGCAAAAATGCCAAAGAGTGCATCGTCGTACCGCGCAATGTCAAGATCGCCGAAAGCCCCAGTTTCGGTAAGCCCGTCACACACTATGCCGCAAGCTCCAAGGGTTCCGTTGCCTATCGTGACCTTGCCGGAGTGATCGCAAAAGGATAAATATGGCACTCGGTAGAGGACTGGGCGAGATCTTGTCTGAAGTGGGCGAGGCGTACGAAAAAGACCTCGGCGACATGGAGGCGTTCCGAAGTGCCGGAGCGCAAGTGGAAGAGATCGAGGTCGATGCGATCGTTCCCAACCCGTATCAGCCCCGAAAGCATTTTGACGAAAAGGCGCTGGAGGAGTTGAGTGCTTCGATCAAACGTCATGGATTGTTACAGCCGATCGTCGTGGTGCCTGCTGCCTCGGGCTACATTTTGGTCGCGGGCGAACGGCGTTGGCGCGCACATAAGATGGCGCAACTTTCGCGCATCAAGGCGATCGTCGCCGATGTGCAGATGGATGAACTGCGTATGCGAGAGTTGGCGCTGGTTGAAAATATCCAGCGTGAAGACCTCAATGCGATAGAGCTGGCAAAGTCCTACGCCGAGCTTATCGAAGTGCACAAGATCACCCATGAGGCGTTAGCTTCCATCGTACACAAGAGCCGCTCACAGATTACCAACACGCTTCGCCTCTTGACTCTTGGCGAGTATGCGCAGCAGGCGATCGCCGAAGGGAAGCTAACCCAAGGGCATGCAAAGGTTTTGGTAGGGCTCGGTGCGCATGAGCAGAAGATCGTCGTCGATTCTATCGTCGGACAA
>JALWQQ010000087.1 GCA_027083075.1 Campylobacteraceae bacterium | reverse complement strand
CGTGATCCTCATCAATTGTGCACGCGGCGGTTTGTATGACGAAGCGGCGCTGTTGGAGGGGCTCAAATCGGGCAAGATCGCGATGGCGGGCATCGATGTCTTTGCCAAAGAGCCTGCGACCGACAATCCGCTGCTTGATCTCGACAATGTCACCGTTACACCGCACCTGGGTGCCAACACCAAGGAGTCGCAACGCAACATTGCGATCCAAGCGGCGGAAGCGGCGATATCGGCGGCAAAGGGGATCGCCTATCCCAATGCCCTCAACTTGCCTATCAAAGAGAGTGAACTGCCCGATTTTGTCAGACCCTACTTGGAGTTGGCGCAAAAGCTGGGGCACCTAAGCGCACAGATCACGCGCAGTGCCGTCAAGTCGATCAAGGTGATCGCTTCGGGCACGATAAGCGACTATGCAGAGTCCCTCGGAACCTTTGCAACGGTTGGTGTTTTGAGTGAATCGCTTGGCGATCAGATCAATTATGTCAATGCAGAATTTGTTGCAGGTGAGCGTGGTATCGATATCGTCAAAGAGAGCCAACCGAACGCCGGCGGCTTCACGGGCAAGGTTGAAGTGAAGTTGACAACACAAGAGGGGACGATTACGATCGGCGGTACGGTCTTTGGTGAAAATATCCAGCGCATCGTCGAGATCGACGACTATATCTTGGATGTGGAACCCAAAGGCACGATGGTCTTCTTCCGCAATACAGACACGCCCGGCGTGATCGGTCAGGTCGGTACGATCATGGCACAGCACGGGCTCAATATCTCGGACTTCAGATTGGGGCGCGATAGTAAAAAACAGGCGTTGGCAGTCGTGCGCATCGACGGTACTGTTACCAAAGCCCTACTTGAAGATCTCTCTTCGCTTGAGGCGTGCATCAGCGTTGCGCATGCGACGCTTTAAGCCTCTTTGTCTCTTGGTATTATAACTTACGCTCATATTAAAGATAATCTTAAGTTATATTAATTATAATTTCGACGAAATTTTGACATTTTTTCGTTATTTTCTTGTAACGACTCGCTATAATGTGGCAAAGGAGAGTGCGTATGAAACGTTGGTTATGGATATCATTGGTCTTGGCGGTACCGCTTGTAGCGGGGGTGCGTCACTTGACGCTGCAAGAGGCGCTAAAGATCGTCGAAAAGGAGAACCTTGAGGTAAAGATCGCACGCTTTCAAGAGCGTATGAAGCGTTTGGATGCCGAGATAGCCAAGGGGCATGCCTACGGAAAGCTTGATCTTTCGTTGATGGGGATGCGCTCTAACGATCCCGGCAATGTCTTTGGCTTCAAACTGCAGAGTCGCGAAGCGAGTTTTGGCGATTTTGGGTTTCAAGACTTTCTCAATCCTTTGGGCGGTGCAATCTATGGTGCATCGCAGGGCAATCCTCCTTCTGATATGAGTGGATTACTGCAGGTGCAGCCAAAAGATCTAAACTATCCCGATGCTCGCAACCACTTTTTGACCAAACTGCGCTATATCTTGCCGCTTTATACGGGTGGAAAGCTGACGGAGTATGCGCGTATCAGTGCCGCGATGGCACGCATGAGTCGTTACGATAGACTCAAAGTTTTAAGCATGAAGCGTTTTCAGGTTAAAAAGACATTTTTCGATATCACCTTGGTTGAAAACTAT
>JALWQQ010000086.1 GCA_027083075.1 Campylobacteraceae bacterium | reverse complement strand
CCGAAGTGTGTAGCGGTAGGGGAGTGCGGCTTGGACTATTTCCGCTTGCCCGATGACGCAGAAGAGGCGGCACGAATCAAAGCGAAGCAAAAAGAGGTCTTTGTCGATCAGATCGACTTGGCAAAAGCGTTGGATAAACCGCTGATTGTGCATATTCGCGATGCAAGTGCCGATGCGTTGGAGATATTGACGGCACATGCAGGCAAGAGAGGCGGTGTGCTGCACTGTTTCAATGCCGACGAGCAACTCTTGAAGCTTGCCGAAAAGAACTTCTACTTCGGTATCGGCGGAGTCTTGACCTTCAAAAATGCACGCAAGTTGGTCAATGTCTTGCCGAAGATCCCCTTAGAGCGCATGGTCTTGGAGACCGATGCACCTTATCTGACCCCGCATCCGCATCGCGGCACGCGCAACGAGCCTGCCTATACGGCGTTGGTGGCACAAAAGGTTTCGGAGCTTTTGGGTATCGACTACGATGAGGTGATACGCATCACAAGCGCCAATGCCCACAGACTCTTCGGCGATGCGATTTAGACGCCTCTTTTTACTGTTTTTTGCCGGCATTACGCTTCATGCACAGAGCTATATCGCGGCGCATTTCGGTGCGTGGCGCTATCTCTTCGAGGTTTTCGATCTACCCCCGACTTATGTCAACGATCCTGCGCTCAATCGCTTTGCAAAACAGCACCGTAAGCGCTACGAACGTCTGATTCGAAAGCTTCAATCGGAAAAATCGGACTATATGGCTGCGATACGTCGTATGCTTTTGCAAGAAGATATGGATGACCTCTTTTTGTATATGGCGATCGTCGAGTCGGCACTTGACGATCGCGCCCTCTCGTGCAAATCCGCCAAAGGGGTCTGGCAGTTGATGCCCGCTACCGCCAAGCGCTATCGGCTCTATGTCGGCAAAGGGTATGATGCGCGTAGCGATCTTGTCGCCTCGACACACGCCGCGATGCGTTACCTGCGCACGCTTATCAGGCGTTTTGGTAAGCGCTATCTTGCCTTGATGGCGTATAACTGCGGCGAGGGGAGGCTTGCACAGGTGTTGCGAAAAGTAGCCGACGATAGCCCCAAAACCTTGCTTAGTGCCGCATCCCCGTTACCGCAAGAGAGCAAGAGGTATCTTAAAAAGGTTTTGTTGATCGCACTGATCGGAGAGTCGCAAAAGATCTTTTCGCTCAAGCCGCGCGAGACACTCTATGCCGTTACGTTACCACCCGGAACCTACTTGCCGCTTGTTGCCAAGCGTGCCAGCATCACGCTTAAACAATTGCGCCGGGACAACCCCGCCTTTAAAAACAGTTATACGCCAAAGGATATTCCGGCAACCCTCTATCTGAAAGAGGATGCCTTTTTGCGCTATCAACTCTCGGCGCCGAATCCGCAGGGCTTTTGCACCAAGCTACTCGGTTATACCGTAGAGCGCGGCGATTCGCTTGCTGCGATAGCGATGCGTTTTCACAGCGATGCGAGCCTGATCAGGAGACTCAACGGACTTGATAAAGCCTATCTGCAAGTCGGCAGAACGCTTGTCGTGCCGCAGTGTCGGTAGTTCATATAAAACCCAAGTACGATTATGGTAGAATAAGCGTCAAAGAGTTCATGAGAGTTACGGGGAAAGGGAGTATTTGT
>JALWQQ010000085.1 GCA_027083075.1 Campylobacteraceae bacterium | reverse complement strand
AGATCAAAACGCGTTACCCCAAGAAGCGTATCGTCTACTATATCTTACCGCAGGTATGGGCGAGTCGCCCCAAGCGCGTCGAAAAACTAGAACGCTATTGTGATGAGCTGCTTGGTATACTCCCTTTCGAGACAAGCTACTATCCAAACGGAAAGGCACGCTATGTCGGTCACCCGCTTTTGGACGAGATCAAGGTGCGGCGACTACCCGAGAGAACGACGGGAAATATCGCCTTTTTGCCCGGCAGCAGGGTAAGTGAGATCAAGCGGTTGATGCCGATCTTTTGGGAACTGCGCCGCAAGATGGGCAACGGCATCCGTCCAATTTTGGTCATCCCGCCCCACTTTAGCCGCACGCAGATCGCACGACTCTACCCTGGAAATAGAGAGTTCGAGATAGTGCGCAATACGCACGAAGCGCTTGCGCGTGCCGAGTATGCCTTTATCTGTTCAGGTACGGCAACACTTGAGGCGGCACTCATCGGCACCCCCTTTACGCTTGCCTATATCGCCAAGCGCTTCGACTATTTCGTCGGCACCAAGCTCTTCGGCATCAAGCAAGTAGGGCTTGCGAACATTTTACTTTCGCACTATGACGGTAGCGCGCTGCACGATGAACTGCTGCAAAATGAGGTGACGGTTGAAAATCTACTCAAAAGCTACTACAATACCGACAAAGCCCGCTTTGCCGAGCAAGCGAAGCGTTTGCGCACCTACATAGGGCACGGCAGCAGTGAAAATGTCGCGGACATTTTAATTAGAAATGAGTAATTAGGAACCGAAGAGTGATGAGTGATGAGTGAAGAATGAAGAGTTGTGGTATGCTTTTCTGTCAAAAAACATATATTGAAACGAGGGAAAAAGAATGAGCAATGAGGAGTTAGGAATGAGGAACCGAAGGAGAGAAGATGTTAGTGCATATCTGCTGCTCTGTCGATAGTCACTACTTCTTACAAAAACTCAAAGAGGACTACCCCGACGAGAGACTTGTCGGCTTCTTTTACGACCCCAATATCCACCCCTATTCCGAATATTACCTGCGTCTTTTGGATGTAAAGCGAAGTTGCAAGATGCTGGGTGTTGAGCTGATCGAAGGCGAGTATGATGTTGAGAATTGGCTTGAGACGGTACGCGGGTTGGAGAAAGAGCCCGAAAAAGGGGCGCGTTGCGCCGTCTGTTTCGATAGGCGCTTCGAGGTCAGCGCCAAGATGGCGGCAAAACTCGGTGAACGCACCTTTACTTCCACACTGCTGACTTCGCCGAAAAAGTCGCTCAAGCAACTCAAAGCTGCGGGCGATGCCTTGGCGAAACGCGAAGGGATCGCTTTTGTCGCGCCTGACTACCGCAAGGCATCCGGAACGCAAGAGCAAAACCGTATCGCCAGAGAGGATCAACTCTACAGGCAGGATTATTGCGGATGCATCTACGGACTGACGATCCAACGCGATCAACAACAAAAACTTGCCGACGAACTCTTCATGCCGATCTCAAAACAGGTGCAACCCGAATCGATCGAAGCGCGCATTGCGCTTTATGAAAAGCGGTGGGTGCTCGAAGAGCAAGGCGTGCCCTACCGCATCGTCAAAGAGCGTTTTTTAAACTGGCGGCTTAAATGGGGGCTACTGAAGGTGCGCAAAAAGCCCGTACCCGCGCACATCATGCCCTACTCTACACTCAAAGGCAACTATACGCGCGGTCGCATCGAATATGTTATCGGCGATCTGCACTATATGAATCGCGACGAAGTCAAATTTCTCTCGCTTGCAAGCTATAACAGACTAAGCGGGAGGAGCTATAGAAGCGTAACGGAACTGATCTTCGCACCGCCTACCTTTGAAAAAGAGCTTGAGATCAGGCGCCGTCTCTTGCCCGAAGCTTACGATACGAGCATGCTTTTGGTAGTAGACGAAGTGCCTGAAAACAAGATAGAACTCTTCGTTGATATTAGTACATATGAAGATGTAAAAGAGCGGCTTATCATACTGCGTTAACCGTCTGTAAACTACTATTGGGTAGAATTGTCCGAAATTTCACAAACGGAAGGGCTGCCGTGCTGTACGACGTAACCGAAATTCAACGCATTTTACCGCATCGTTACCCCTTTTTGCTGATCGACCGTGTCACCGAACTTACCCCCGGAAAATCGATCAGCGGCTACAAAAACGTCTCGATCTCCGAACCTGTATTTCAGGGTCATTTTCCCGACCATCCGATCTATCCGGGTGTCATGATCGTCGAAGGGATGGCGCAAGCAGGCGGAATCTTGGCATTCAAGAGCATGGGCGATGTTAGTCCGGAGGAGATAGCCAACAAAGTAGTCTACTTTATGAGCATCGATAAGGCGAAGTTTAGAAAACCTGTTGTACCCGGCGATCGTCTTGTTTACGAGATAATCCTTCTGAAAAACAGAGGCACGGTATGGTTTTTAGACGCCAAGGCAAAAGTGGACGATACTCTTGTAGCCGAAGCGGAACTTAAGGCGATGATAGTGGACAAACGACAAAAGTGATTTGATGAGCAACATTCACCCTACTGCTATTATCGAAAAAGGTGCCGAGATTGCTGAGAATGTTACGATCGGTGCCTATTGTCGTATCGGTGCACATGTCCGCATCGACGAAGGAACGACGGTAGCGTCGCACACTGTTATCGAGGGGCATACGCAAATCGGCAAAAACAACCGTATCTTCTCTTTTGCTACACTCGGTTCGATCCCGCAAGATCTCAAATATCGCGGTGAAGAGAGTCGACTTCTGATCGGGGATAACAACACAATCAGAGAATACACCCTCCTCAATACCGGTACGGAGGGCGGAGGAATGGTTACCAAGATCGGGAACGGTAACCTCCTGATGGGCTATGTTCATATAGGGCACGATGTACAGCTTGGGAGTCACTGTGTACTTGCAAACGCCGTTACGATCGCAGGGCATGTCATCATAGGTGATTATGCAGTTATCGGGGGTTTGACACCGGTGCACCAGTTCGTTCAAATCGGCGAACATGCGATGATTGGAGGAGGAAGCGTTGTCGTACAAGATATTCCTCCCTACGTTTTGGCAGAGGGCAACAGGGCAAGCCTTAAGGCAATCAACAAAGTCGGACTTAGGCGCCGCGGCTTCTCCGGAGACGAAATAGTCGCTATCGATCGCGCATTTAAAGTGCTTTTTCGTAGCGGAAAATCGCCGAGAGAGACGGCGGAAGTCCTCAAAGAGAACGAGAATAATGATGCGGTTTTGAAAATGTATCAATTTGTGCTAAACTCAAAACGCGGTATCCCGTTTAGAGAAAAACATGGATAAGAGAGACGATGAGAAGGAATGGATTGATGAAGATATGCGACTTTTGCGGTGTGAGTGAATCGAGAGACAACCCTCTTATTGCCGGTGAAGATGCCTATATATGTGCCAATTGTGTTGTCTCGGCCTATAAAATACTCTTTGGCGAAGAGGAGCTTCACTCGGGCAACGAAGGCGAGATTGGCAGTATTAGACTCTATACGCCCAAAGAGATCCATACGATGCTTGACGAGTATGTGATCGGTCAAGAAGAGGCGAAAAAGACCCTCTCGGTAGCGGTTTACAATCACTATAAACGTATCTTTATGGATGAGAAACTATCGGACGAAACACAGCTTGATAAATCGAACGTTCTATTGATAGGACCGACGGGTTCGGGCAAAACACTACTGGCGCAAAGCATCGCGCGCTTTTTGGGTGTGCCGATCGCCATCGCAGATGCAACCAACCTGACCGAAGCGGGCTATGTCGGTGAGGATGTAGAAAATATCTTGACCAAACTTCTCATGGCGGCAGACGGCGATATCAAGCGTGCTGAGCAAGGTATCGTCTTTATCGACGAGATAGACAAGATCGCGCGCTTGGGTGAAAACCGCTCTATTACGCGCGATGTCTCCGGCGAAGGGGTGCAACAGGCACTGCTTAAGATCATCGAAGGCTCGGTGGTCAACATCCCGCCCAAAGGGGGGCGCAAGCATCCCAATCAAGATTTTGTACAGATCGATACCTCAAATATCCTCTTTATCTGCGGCGGTGCATTCGACGGACTCGAAGAGATCATCAAACGTCGTCTCGGCGCCAATGTCTTAGGTTTCGGGCAGAAACAGCGCAGCAAAAAAGAGGAGCAGGAGCTCTTGCATTTGGTCGAACCCGACGACTTGGTAAGCTTCGGGCTGATCCCAGAGCTGATCGGACGTCTTCATGTGGTGGCCACGCTCAATGCGATCGGTGAAGAGGATATGGTGCGCATCTTGACCGAACCGAAAAACGCCTTAGTCAAACAGTACCGAAAACTCTTTGCATTAGATGGCGTAACCTTGAACTTTGAAGAGGATGCACTCAGAGCCATTGCGCGTAAGGCGATCGAGCGCAAAACCGGTGCCAGAGGATTGCGATCGATCATGGAAGAGATACTGCTTGAGCTGATGTATGAACTACCCGATCTTGAAGGGTACGAGACCGTGATCACAAAAGAGACGGTAGAGCAAGGCGCTAAACCGCTTTATATCAAACTACAGAAGAGTGCATAAACAAAAGGAGGAAGGGATGTTTAAACGACTAATGGGACTTTTTTCAAACGATCTGGCGATCGACTTGGGCACGGCAAACACCTTGGTGCTTATCAAAGGCGAAGGGATCGCGATCAACGAACCCTCCGTAGTGGCGATACAATACGACAAGCATGGGCATGAAAATATCTTGGCGGTTGGACAAGAGGCGAAAGATATGGTGGGCAAAACCCCGGGACATATCAAAGCGATACGTCCAATGCGCGACGGTGTGATCGCCGACTTTGAAGTAACCGAGATGATGATCCGCTACTTCATCGAAAAGGCGCATAAACGCAAAAGCTTCTTTGCACCGCGCGTGATCATCTGTGTCCCTTACGGCTTGACACAGGTAGAGCGCCGTGCGGTACGCGACTCTGCCGAGAAAGCGGGGGCACGCTATGTGCACCTCATCGAAGAGCCGATGGCGGCAGCGATCGGTGCCGGCATTCCCGTCAGAGACCCCAACGGCAACTTAGTCGTCGATATCGGCGGTGGAACAACCGAGATCGGTGTCACCTCACTCGGCGGTTTGGTTATAAGCAAGTCGATTCGTGTGGCGGGAGATCATATCGATCAGGCGATCGTCGACTATGTCAAGAAAAACTTTAACCTGCTTATCGGTGAGCGCGTCGCCGAAGAGCTCAAGATCAAGATCGGTACCGCTATCCCGTTAGATGAAGAGTTAAAGACAACGGTCAAGGGGCGCGATCAGGTCGAAGGCAGCTTAGCCTCTATCGAGATCACTTCCGAACACATCCGAGCAGCGATGAAAGATTCGTTAGAGCAGATCGCAGATGCGCTTAAAGACGTGCTTGAGCAGACACCGCCGGATTTGGCAGGAGATATCGTCGAAAATGGCATCGTACTCACAGGGGGCGGCGCCTTGATACGCGGGCTTGATAAGTACCTCTCCGATATCGTCAAACTCCCCGTCTATATCGCCGAAGAGCCGCTCTTGGCAGTGGCAAAAGGAACGGGTAAAGCCTTGGATGAAATCGATCTGCTTCAACAAATAACATATGAAGATTAGAATCGTCTTTATCCTCCTTTTAACGCTTCTTTTGGCGATCTTGGTCGACTATCGGCAAGAGAGGCTCTTTAAGTTTACAGCACACTACTCGGATGCGGTAAAGCACTTTCTTACCGATACAAAACAGCGATTTTACGAAACGATAGAGACTCACTTTAAGCAGACCGAAGCCATCCGAAAGCTCCAAAAAGAGAATCTCAAACTCAGAATTAAGCTAAACGAACAGATGCACTTTTTGCGTCAGCTACATGAAGTCTATACCGCCTTGCCTCAACTCAAAAAAATACCGACACGCAATATAGCACTCACCCAAACCATCTCCTATGTCGCCTTGGGTGATTTTTCGCAAGTTATCCTCACCCGACCTCGAAATATTGTTTCGAGAAAATTTTACGGGATGATACAAGACGGTGTTGCCGCAGGAATTGCCGAATTTCGCGACGGGCGACTCTATGGTTATCTCAATGATAATTCCAAGAGCCGCTTTTCCGTCTATATCGGTAAACATAAGGCACCAGGTGTCGCCATCGGTGTAGAACCGAGAAAGATGATCGTAAAGTTTATCCCGAAGTGGTATGAGATAAAGAGAGGCGATATGGTATTTACTGCGGGTCTGGACAGAATATTTTATGCAGGAATTCCCGTAGGAAAAGTACGTTCGGTAGAGACGGAGAGCGCTTATAAGGTTGCGAACATAGAGACCTTTGACGATCCATACCATCCAAACGAATATTTTTTAATCACCGATGCCAATGTATCGCTACTCGATATGTACGATCCTAGCATGAGCCGTATTTATGAAAGAATATCTCCGTTGATGAACCTAGATCCTAAAATTGCCAATATCGACAAAGCAAAGCTCAAGAGCTGCCTTGATGCACTCGACGAGTATGAAGCCAAAAGTATCTCGAGTATACCGAAACGAATCGATCAGACGCGTGCCGACACCGTCCAGCCGGAAGCACCACTCGAGGAGATAACGACAGAACACAAAAAGAAAAGCAAAAGACACAAAAAACATTTACATAAAAAACACTCACACCGCAAAACCATCCGCAAAAAACACAAAACAAAGCCCTCTACTCTCGATCTTTTCTAAGTAGATAAGTGCGTTTTGGGGCGTTTTTGCGTATAATGTCAAACTAAAACCAAGGTATACTTTATGCCAAAACGCGAAGATATCCACACTGTACTGCTTATCGGCTCTGGGCCTATTA
>JALWQQ010000084.1 GCA_027083075.1 Campylobacteraceae bacterium | reverse complement strand
GCAAGAAGGTACCGTTTGTAGATCGCTTTACAACATAGCCCGGTGCAAAAACAGGGTCGTAAAGTTTTTCACCGGTACTTAAATCGATATTTCCAAAAAGCATCACCGTAGGAAAGATATCGATCATGCGATAGGGCAGATAGAGGTAGATATCGCGACTCCTTTTCGGCAAACTAAGCTTTCCTTCTTCCAGTGTCTCAAAAAAGCTATCCGTGTCTTTTTGATCCTTTTGACCGCTCCGTAGCAAAAAATCTATCACTGCACCGCCACCGGCATGGTATACACGCCCCTCTTTATCTACCATTCGATAAGGTTTCGGGATCTGTTTACGATCTAAGGTCTTGAGAAAATCTCGGTAACTGTCCACCATCTTGGCATACGACTCTACCGAAAGACGCAAAAAGCGTGCTGCATAGGCGGGGGAATCGGAGAGCAAAACATTGGAGACGATAAAATTATCATGATTGTGTTTACCGCCGTCGATCAGGGTGCGTGTGTTACCGTAATACCACAACGGATAGCCATAATCCCACCAAGTAATCGTAAAGTCGTTCGGCTTTGCGACTTGGCGTAGTTGGTCGAGAACTTGTACTTCCGCTTTCTGCATAACGGTAGGCACACCATAATGAAACACATGCTTGATATGAGGAATGGTAAAGAGTAGACTAAGCAAAGAGAAGATCGGGAGCGCAAGACGACTTTTCGGAGCCGCCATAAAAACAATCTCTCGAACTAAATAGACCAACGAAAAAGCGGCAATCGGGATCGCATAGACGGTAAAACGGAGCCCCAACCAATGCGCACCGATCCCGAGACCCAGCAACGGTAGGGCAACGATCATAATACGATAACGATAGAGAAGCAGCAGATAACCGATCATAGAAAAGAGAAGCTGTGGCATACCTGCCGAGATGCGATTGGCAACGGTTTGCCACGAGATCTTTCCTGCCTCTCGAATCGTTTGGGATACACTATAAAAGTGAAATCCGTTTGTGGCGGTACCGGTAGTGGTATAGGCTTTTAGTTTGGCGTAACTCACCATGGCGATATCGCTTAAAAAGAAAAAAAGCAGCCCATAAAGCGCCAACAACAAATAGAGTCGGTTATTTTCTATCTTTCGCGTTTTTATCACTGCTCTTAGAAGAATGGTAATGGCGATGGCAAACACTTTCACCCAAAGTGCTTGGGACCAGAGAGCAACCGAAACGACGGCAATGGCAAAAAGCGTCTCGAATGTAGACTCTTTGCGAAGATAAAGTATCAGATAGAACGCCCACAACAGAAACATCGCATAAGCAACCGTTGTTCCTTGGATATAAACGTATGGGTAGAGCAAAAGCAATCCGATGATAAACGCAAGGTAGCGAATACGATACTGCGAATGGACATAACCGACCATACCGTAAAGCAAGAAAGGGGGCATCAGAAGTGCGATCATGTCGCTATCATAATACCCTACCATCGTACGGTGATAAAAGCTCCACGAAATCGCCGCTAACATCGCCGCGAAAAAGCCGACAAGCGGCAGTCTAAGCAAGCGACCTATTAAGACGATCGGGATCACAATCAGGCTAGCGACAAAGGCGGGCATATAGAGGATAATCGTATCGAATGAGAAGGGGAGAATCTTTGAGAGCCATGCTGTCAGATAGATAAAAACAGGGTAATCGCGTATTGCCGATTCGATACGAAAGTTACCCGGATGTGCGCCGTTGATTAGATGCTGTGCCGCTGATGCGAAATAGTAGCCGTCATTGGTATTGATCATGATCTGTCCGTGCCAACGATAGGCATCAACACCATGAAATTGATAGACCCAAATCATGCGCACCGCCAACGAAAAGAGGTAAGCGATAGCGATCAATAGAACGATAGAACGCGGTTGCATCCACCGCTCTTGTAACGAAGTGGTTGTATTATGCTGCATCGGTTGTTTTTCCTTTCTTTCTAAGTTTTACGCCATTGAGATACCACAAGAAAAGCACCGCGGCTATGCCGAGCAGAAGCTGCGTCCATGCACTCAACAAGAGGCTTTTGTGTACGATCTTACGGTGTGCGGCATTATCGATCTGCATACCGCTCATTGCTTTGATATGCGAGAGTGCCGAAACCGCTAAGCTCTCTTTCGGGATCTCACTATGACAGCTTAGGCACACCCCTCTGCGATCAAGCTTCTGCAGTACCGCTTGATCGAGCGCTTGCGAGAGTCGCCAATGGTTGCCTACGGTTTGCACCTGTGTACCGTTGGCATCGATGATCACCGAGTAGTCGTACTTGAGGTTAGGGATCGCTTCGATCTGCGTGCGTGCGTTTTTAGCCAACAAGCGATGTTGCGCATCCATCAAATCCACCACCGTATCCTTACGCTGATCGCTAAAGTAACGCCCACCGCCGATACCGCGCCCTTGCGCCTTGAGCGAACTGTGGCAACTCTCGCAACTGCGCCCCTCTTTGCTGATCGTATGCGGCTGCACGGGCGCCATCACGATCGAGTTGACTCCCTCTTCGGGGATCTTTACCGTGCCGTTATTTTCGAGGTGCTTGTACTTAAAGATATGGTTTTGCAGCAGCGCCTTGCCATCTTTGCCTATGACGGTTAATGTCACTTGACAGCCGGGGATCACCGGCGAGATGCGCCCCTCTCCGTTTTGCGCCAGCGGCGGCTCTTCCCAGCGCAAGTAGCTACGCGTCTCGGTTACCTTGCCGTCGATCAAGAAGGCTTTGAGGCTTTTGTACTCGCCCGTAACGCCGTGATGGTCGTGAAATTTCGATGCCGCGAGATAGTCGGGATTTTGTTTACCACCGCTATAGTCGATCTTGACATGACATCCATAACACTGTGGCGCCCAGTCGGCATGACAGGTATAGCACTCGAGACGATCGTTGTGTGCCTTGATGCGATCCATCGCCACCAACGCTTTTTGGCTGAGCTTGCCCTCTTTTTTGAGCAGCTTCAGAGGCTTGAGTGTCAGTGTTTTGCCCGACGCAAGATAGAGGATTACTCTGTTGCCTTTTTTGATCGCATGCGGCATCGGGTTGCCGCGTGTGGTGCGCAAAAAGCCCTCGCCTTTATCTTTGGGCACAAAGCCCTGCTTCAGATACGCTGCCAAGGTCTGCACCACACCGCGTGCCTTGCCTGTTTTGGGTACGGTGGCAAACTCGTCACCATACCCCAAAGGCAGCTCCCACGGATACTTGGTAGTCGTACCGTGACAATCTTGGCACTCGATCTCGACCGCACCGAGATTCGCGCCTCTTGCAAAGCCGTCACCGTGCATATCGTTGGAGGTGTGGCAATCTTGACAGAGCATCCCTTTGGAGTAGTGGATATCTTCATGCAGATGCAAGTAGCGCTTGGTGTGTAGCTTCGGTTGCACATTGCCCTTATCATCAAAGGTTGCCTTGTAGGCCGTCTCCATCAAGCCTTGATAACTCACCCCGATACGCTTACCGCGGTTGTGGCAGGTGGTACAGGTCTCTACAGGCACCCCCGAATAGTGCATGCCGTGCACCGTCACCTTCGCATCACGCGTCGCTTGAATGCGGTGGATCAGCATATGCCCCGGCTGGTCCTTGGGGATCGTCGGATCTTTGCCTTCATAGAGCCCTTCATTGGAGTAGGGGATATGACACGCCGCACAGCCGATGCCGCGAAAGTCACCGCGTCGATAGCGCCCTTTGCCGCCCGTATGACAACGTAAGCACTCTTGCCGCAGATAGGTATAGACCGAAAGCGTGGGATCTTTTTCGACCTCCTCTGCCGTCGGCGCAGGCGGCAGCTCTTTGGTGTGATCCAACATCGCTTGCGGCTCTTTGGCTTTGAGCGCCTTCATGTAGTTGCGGTAGGCTTCGGTGCCGATACGTTGATGCAGTGCCGTGGTATTGAAGTCGGTAAAGGTATGACGATACCCCTCCTTAGCGCCAAAGCCCCAGATCGCGCCATGGATCTTCCCCTGCTCGGTTGCCATCAGGTTATTCCACTGTGCGGCGACTTGCACTTTGTGACACATCCCGCAGGTGTGTTCATTGATCCAAGGGCTTGCGGGGTAGGGATAGAACGCTTTTGGTCCCTCGTGTGTCAAAAAATAAGCAAGCGTCCCTTGGTGCGCTTTGGCCTTATCTTCGGTTTCATTTGGGTTGCCTCCGTGGCAGACGACACAGTCGTTTCCCATCGCCCCCGCCTCGGCGGCTTTTTTCAAGATCGCTTGCATCATGCCGCTCTTGGGGTCACGGATTGGCGTTATGCCTCGGTGACAGTGCAGACAGCCGTTTTGCTCTGCCGCATGCAGAGAAAAAAGCAAAAGAAAAAAGGGGAGTACCCTACGCATCATTTAAACCCTCGTGTCTGTTTTGCATCCAATTATACCGTTAAAAGCTATGCATTATGTTATAATTTTTTCAAATTTTTAGAAAATGTATCCAAGGGGTGGGTTTGAAAAAGAGCATAGGCATCGGGATAATTACGCTTTCGTTTTGTTTGCACGCCGAAGTGCTGGATGCGGTGGCTGTTGTCGTTAATGGAGAACCGATTACCACAGCAGAGATAGGCGCACTTGAACGTGCAAAAAAGATCGACAAAAACAAAGCGATCGATCTGCTTATCGAAGATCGGCTACGCCACTCGTTGCTCAAAAGCATCCCTGTTACGGAAGAGGAGGTCGATCAAAAGATCGAAAAGATTGCGGCGAGAAATAGTGTCGATACGCGACAGATGCAAAAAATATTGTTGCAACGCGGAATCACTTGGAGAGATTATCGCGCACAGATCAAGCGCGCCTTACAGAAACAGAAACTCTTCAAAGAGAAGATCGGACAACATATCCGCCGGCCGAGTCCGGATGAGCTCAAACTCTACTTTGCTTCACATGCCAAAGCGTTTGCCGACGATGCAGGCAATATTCCCGCTTTTGACGAGGTAAAGGAGGAGGTGCTCAAGGTGTGGCAAAATGCAGAGCGCGAAAGAGCCTTTAAAGAGTACCTCAAAAAAGCCCGCAACAACGCACATATCAAAACGATCGCACACTAAAGGAAAAGCATGGGACTCAAGCCCGATAGTTGGATACGAGAGATGTCACTCAAGCATGAGATGATCACACCCTTTGTCGAAGGGCTTGTGGGCGAAGGGGTGGTAAGTTACGGACTAAGTAGCTACGGCTATGACATTCGTGTCAGCGACGAGTTTAAGATCTTTACCAATATCAACGCCGAGGTGGTCGATCCGAAAGATTTTGATGAAAACAATGTGGTCGATTTCAAAGGTGATGTCTGCATCGTGCCGCCCAACTCTTTTGCCTTGGCGCGCACGGTCGAATACTTCAAGATGCCGCCCGATGTCTTGGCGATCTGCCTTGGTAAAAGTACCTATGCACGCTGCGGCATCATCGTCAATGTCACGCCGTTTGAGCCGGGATTTGAGGGGCACATAACCATCGAGATCTCAAACACAACCCCGTTGCCGGCAAAGATCTATGCCAACGAAGGGATCGCACAAGTGCTCTTCTTGCAAGGCGATGCGCCGTGCGAAACCACCTATGCCGATCGCAAAGGGAAATATCAGAGTCAAACAGGTATTACCCTGCCGAGGATATTAAAAAAGGATGGGGTATAATAGCCATACCAACCGACACAAGGAGTAAACGATGGGTATGTTCGATTTTTTGAAAGGTGCAGGCAAAAAACTGCTGGGCAAAGGCGATGACGCAGAAGCGATCAAAAACGAGATCGAAAGTAGTTTCGACACCCTGCCGATCGATGGCTTGGTAGTAGAAGTTAGCGGCGACACCGTGCTGCTTGCGGGTGTGGCACAAGATCAAGCGACCAAAGAGAAGGCGATCCTCATCGCGGGCAATGTCGAGGGGATCGCACAAGTCAACGCCGATCAACTGGTGACGATCTCACAGATCAATGCGGAGAATGTACGCGAAGAGCCCCAATCGGTCTTCTATACGATCAAAAAAGGCGATACGCTTTGGGGCATCGCCGAGAGTTTCTACAACGACGGAAGCAAATATACCCATATCGTCGAAGCCAATATCGAGGTGATCAAAGATCCCGATCTGATCTACCCCGGTCAATCGATCCGTATCCCCTCTCTTGCCTAACCTCTTTCGGGGATCTCCCCGAAAATATGACAATTTGAAATATTTTTCACCCCTCTTCCTACACTTTCCTACAATGCCATAAGAACCAAAATAATCAAGTTTTGGATAAAATTCACGCATATCAAAGGATGAAGGATGACGATGGCAATGGATCCGCAAAAACAAAAAGCGTTAGAGATGGCGATCAAGCAGATCGACAAAAGCTTCGGCAAAGGGACGCTGATGCGCCTTGGCGACAGAGAGATAGAGCCGATCTCCGCCATCTCTACAGGCTCTTTGGGGCTTGATATGGCACTTGGTATCGGCGGCGTACCTCAAGGGCGCATCGTTGAGATCTATGGACCCGAGTCATCAGGAAAGACCACTTTAGCGCTGCAGACGATCGCCTCGGCACAGAAGAAAGAGATGATCTGCGCCTTTATCGACGCAGAGCATGCGCTCGATGTGGTCTATGCCAAAAACCTCGGTGTCGATGTCGAAAACCTCTTGGTCTCACAGCCCGATTTTGGCGAACAGGCACTCGATATCTTGGAGACTTTGGCGCGCTCGGGCGCGGTTGACCTGATCGTCGTCGATTCCGTCGCCGCGCTTACGCCGAAAACCGAAATAGAGGGCGACATGGGCGATCAGCATGTGGGCCTGCAGGCAAGACTCATGTCTCAAGCCTTGCGTAAGCTTACGGGCGTTTTACATAAAACCAACACCACCGTTATCTTCATCAACCAGATCCGTATGAAG
>JALWQQ010000083.1 GCA_027083075.1 Campylobacteraceae bacterium | reverse complement strand
CAAAACCGCATCGATGAGTTTTTGCACCAACTTACCCTGAAAGATATCCTTCAATGACTCGCCCCAAAGTCTATCACCTTTCACACATAGACCTCGACGGTTACGGCTGCCACTATCTGACGCAACGCTGCTTTGAGGATATCCGATGCTATAATGCCAACTACGGTGCGGAAGTGCTTGCGCGCATCGAAGAGATCGTCTCCGACATCGAGAAGGAGGCGACGGATGCCGAAAGACTGATCTTGGTTACAGATCTTAACCTCAGCGTCAAAGAGGGCAACAAGATCGAAAAAGCGGCACTTCGCATCGGTGCCAAGCTGCAGCTACTCGATCATCACGGTACGGGTGCCAATGCCGCGGAGACCTTTGCATGGTACTATCTCGATACGACACGTAGCGCAACAAAGATCACCTACGACTGGCTACGAGAACATTACGCTTTCGACGAAAAGGGTGAGTATCGCAAGATCGTCGATGCGATCAACGCGATCGACATCTGGCTGGAAAACGAGCCGCTTTTCGGTTACGGCAAGGTGATGCTCGGTATGGTTTCGGGGGCTAAAGAGATCGGGCGCATTCTCTTTCCTAGCGAAGATAGAGCATTTAAGCTCAGTATGATCGAGGCAGCAAGAGAGCGCATCGATGCGCCCGAAGCACCGATCGTGCTCGACGATGCCCTGCATGCGGTCAAAAAAGCCTTTTTCCGAAAGTCACACAACGATACCAAAGACAACCTTGTTGCCGACTATATCGCCGAACTGCTCACACAACAACGTGAACGTCTTACGATCCATTATGGTGACAAACGGGGTATCTTAGGCTACAACGTCGGAAGCGCCTCACTTATCGGCAACGCTGTCATGCAACGCAATCCGGACTACGACTTCTATATGGACATCAACCATCGTGGCAACTTCTCACTCAGAAGCGCCGACAGAGCAGATGTCTCACAGATGGCGGCAATCATCGGGGATGGCGGCGGACACCCCAATGCCGCCGGTGGCAAGATAGAAGGGTTTAAAGAGTCCTTTGTCTACGAAGAGGTGCGCCGCTTTGTCCAAGACTACATCGATGAACGACTCTCCTCATCCAGCGCCCGATAATCCTCTTTTAGACGTGCCAACTCCGCGCGGAGCACCTTGATCTCTTCTCTTGGCGTCGTGTGACGCTTTAGTTTGACGCGTATGCTACGCATCGCCTTTTTAAGTGCCTTACGTTTTGCCTCTTTCGTGTTTTGCTCCACGACTATTCCTTTGGCTTCCCCGCCCTATATGCAAGTATAAAAAAGCGATGTCAAAAATTGTCAAAAGTCGAGAAATTACCTTATGACTAAGTCAACTCGGCTATAATAGATCCAAAAAAGAAAGGGATAAGATGAAACGCTTTACTCAAACGATACTACTTGCCGGCATCTTGGCACTCGGTACATTGCATGCGGAGGCGCCAAAGCTCAAGCCAAGCGATCCGAAAATGGTAGCCGCCTACAAACTTCTCGAGACAATGCATATGGCCGACAGCTACAAGCGTATGACCAAGCAGATCACCGATATGCAGGTAGCGCAAGCGCCGCAAGTACTAATACCCGTGCGCGACACCATCGAAAAGTTCTTTGAAAAATATATGGGGTGGGATGCGATCAAAGAGGATATCGCAAGACTCTATGCAACCCACTACAGCAAAGAGGAGTTAGCGCAAATGCAGCAATTTTTCGCTTCCAAGACAGGACAAAAATATATCTCATTGACACCGACGTTGGCGGCAGAAAGCGCTAAGATAGGTCAAAGCAAATTAGCAGGGCATATGCAAGAGCTCAAAAAGATGCTTGATGAAAAGCTCAAAACGCTCAATCCTCACACGGGAAAACCCAAACAAAACGCTACTAAAAAATAATAGCTATACTTCCACGCGATCCTCTATCGCGCGTGCCAGCGAGAGGGTGTCGATATTTTCAAGCGCCACACCCGTTGGTACCCCCTGTGCGATCTTGCTAAACTTTAGCGCCTTGTCCTTGAGCTTCTCTTCGATATAAAGCATCATTGTCTCTGTCGCCAAAGAGGGCGGAAAGGCAAAGATGACCTCCTCGACTCCTTCGACCGCCGCAAAGAGGTGCGCCTCGTCCATATCCTCGATCCTCTCCAAGACATAATAGCGTCCGTCGAAGCGTCCGCTCTCTTCGATGTAGAGGATATCTTTGGCGCTTTGCACCATACAGAGCTTACGTCTATCCCGACTCTCGTCACAACAGATAGCACAAAGCTCATCCTCGCTCATATTGTGACAGCGTGCACAACGACGTACCGAACCGACCGCCGCCTCCAGTGCATGCGCCAATTTAACGGCGGCATAGCTCTCTTCCATCACCGCAAAGTATGCCAAGCGCTGCGCGCTTTTGAGCCCGATGCTCGGAAAGGCACTAAAGGCGTCAACCAAACGCTCAAACGCCTCTATCTTGTAACGCTTCACGCATCCGCCCTTTCGTAATCGACCACCTTGGTGTATTCGCAAACCTCTTTGATGAATGCAACCACCTTCAAGTGCTCGGGATGAACAGCGTAGGCCTCAAGCGCCTCTTTGCTTGAAAATGTCGTGACGATGCTCATATCCATCGCACGCTCCTCCTCTGCGAAATTGATGCCCACATCGATACTTTGCAGCGTCGGTACACTGCCGAGGAGTTGCTCTAACTTACGTTTGGCTTCGATCATATTCGCCTGTCTATTTTCGGGCTTGAACTTAAAAAAAACGATATGTACCACCATCACTGTTTCCTTCTTTCGAATACCCGCATTATAGCTAAATATTTATGGTAAAATTGCGCAAAAATATTAAGCGGAAGGCAAAGGGATGCAAGAGGAATTCGACTACTACGAGGTACTACAAATCTCACGTGATGCTACGGGAGCGGAGATCAAAAAGGCCTATCGCAAACTCGCGCTCAAGTATCACCCCGACCACAATCCCGACGATCCCGATGCCGAAGAGATGTTTAAGCGTATCAACGAGGCCTATGCGGTTTTGAGCGACGATGAAAAGCGCGCACTCTACGATCGCTACGGCAAGGCGGGTCTCGAGGGGCAAAGCGGGGGCTTTTCACATACGACGATGGACGATATCATGGACATCTTCAACTCGATGTTCGGCGGCAACCCCTTCGGAACGCGTAGCGGGCGTAGCGAAACGGCGGGACGCTACGCTAGAGATATCGAAGTAGAGTTGCAACTTAGCTTCCCCGAGGCGGTCTTCGGCACGACAAAGCGTTTCGATATCCGCTATAAATATGCTTGCGAAAGCTGTCACGGCGAAGGAGGCAAAAGCGAAACCTGCGACTACTGCGGCGGACACGGTCAGGTGGTGATGCGCCAAGGCTTTGTGCAGTTTGCCCAAAGCTGCCCTAAGTGTCACGGCGAAGGGCGCCGCATCGTCAAGAAGTGCAGCGACTGTCACGGCAAAGGCTACCTTGAAGAGAGAGAAGAGATAGAGATAGAGATACCCGCGGGTGTCGATACGGGCAATCGCCTGCGCGTGCAAGGCAAAGGCAACCGACTTGTAAATGGCAGAAGAGGCGATCTCTATGTGCACTTTATCGTCGAAGAGGATGAGCACTTTATCCGTCACGGGAACGACCTTTACGTTGAAGTACCGGTCTTCTTTACGCAAGCGATTCTCGGCGAGGAGATTACGATTCCTTCGCTCGAAGGCGAACTGACACTCTCTTTGCCGCAAGGTACGCAAGATAAGGCGCAGTTCATCTTTGAGAACGAAGGTGTACCCGATGTCCATACCGGTCGCAAAGGTAGACTGATCGCACAAGTCAAGATCGTCTATCCGAAAAAGCTCGATGGCGAACAAAAAGAGTTACTACGACAACTGCAAGAGAGCTTCGGTCTCGAGAGTCGTCCGCACCAAAGTAAATTCGAATCGACCTTTAAGCGTATCAAAGAGTGGTTTGCACATAAAAGTAAATCGTAGGGGCAAAATAAGTGAAAGACTGAAAAAAGAGAAGATCGTCCAAAAAAGGACGATAAAGCGATCGCTTAAGCGTTAGCGACCGCCTCTTTAATGGTTTTACCGAATTTAAATTTCGGAGCGGTGTGCGCAGGCTTTACATAGGTTTTGTTTGTTCCGGGCACTTTACCCTCTTTTTTAGGAACTTCAACCGTCGTAAAAGTACCGAACCCTACCAAAGATACGGACTCTTTCTTTTTGAGTGCTTCGGTTACCGAATCAACGAACGCTTTTACGGCTCTTTCGGCTGCCGCTTTGCTCTCAAACCCTCCCGTTTTTTGCACCAATTCGACGAACTCTGCTTTTGTCATTCATTCTTCCTTTCTGGTTAAGATGCGGATATTATAGCACAACTCACTCTTAAAATATCATAAATGGCAAGTGAAGATGGCTAAAGTTGGGAATTTTCGTAGCTTTTTGCTGCTTTGTGGTGCGTCAGAGAGGACTTGAACCTCCACGGGCATACGCCCACCACCCCCTCAAGATGGCGTGTCTACCGATTCCACCACTGACGCGTGGATAGAAGTTGTAGCGGAAGTATACCGCCACAATCTTAAAGAACGCTTACCCGAGGAAGGGGTTTGCGTAGAGTGCGATCAAAGCGATAACCAAGGTGTAGATAACCTGCGCTTCGATCATCGCAAGAGCGATAAACATCGTAGTCATCAACTTACCGCCAAGACCCGGATTTCTCGCCGTACCGGCGATCGTAGCGGCTGCCGTATGACCCATACCGATCGCACCACCAAGTGCCGCAAGACCGAGACCGATACCTGCGGCAACAACAGAGTATGCCTGGATCATAGGATCACCTTCGCCTGCAAACGCAAAAGCACCCATAGCCAAGAAAAGAAGAAAAAACTTTTTCATCTTGTGTCCTTCATCTGTTATGATTTTACGTCTCTTTGACGACTTTCGAAAGTCCGTTCGGCTTGCGTAAACGGCACAAGCTGCCGCCAACCGGCACATAAATGCAACCGGTTTCCCTACTTATCACTTTCTAAAGCGGCGATATTGTAGCGTAAAATCGGTTAAGCCTCGCTATCTTCAAGTGTTTCGGGAAGCGCAAGCTCTATCTTATTCTCTCTTTGCCCGATGACCACCACTTCGATCTCATCACCCTCGCAAAAACGCTCATGCAGATCGCCGATGCGCTCTTTAGAGATCTTCGAGATGTGCAAGAGTGCGTCGCCCCCTTCGGGCATCTGCACAAAAAGACCGAAATCGACGATCTTCTTCACCCTACCGACATAACGCTGTCCGATCGTATATTGCGGTATCTTATCGGTAGGCTTCGAGGCGATCTGCTCTATCTCTTCGCGCGCCGCCTTGACCCCCGCATCATCTTTGCCGACAACCTTTACCTTGCCCTCTTTTTTATCGAGATCGACCGTCACGTCAAAGCGCTCGATAATGCTACGTATCGTCGCGCCCGCCCTACCGATGATCTCGCCTATCTTTGCAGGATCGACGCTAAAATGCTCCACGCTCGGCAATGCTTCGCTCTTTGTGATCTGCGCTTCGGCTTCTCGCATCTTTTCCAAGATATACAGGCGCCCCTCTCTTGCTTGCATGAGCGCCTCTTTTAAGATATCGATGCCGATACCCTCGGTTTTGATATCCATCTGAAGCGCCGTGATACCGTGCTGCGTACCCGCAACCTTAAAATCAAGATCGCCGTCGTGATCCTCAAGTCCCATAATATCGCTCAAAATCGCATAACGATCACCCTCGACCACAAGCCCCATGGCGATCCCCGCTACAAGATCGGTCATCTCAACCTCGGCACAGCGCAGCGCCAAGGTTCCGCCGCAAACCGTCGCCATCGAAGAGGAGCCGTTGCTCTCCAGAACCTCGGAAACCAGCCGTATCACCCCTTCAAATTTGCTATCTACTGCCGGCTCGAGTGCGCGTTTGGCAAGATTGCCATGCCCCAACTCTCGCCTACTTGGTGCACCGATCGGTTTAGTCTCGCCGACGCTAAAACCGGGAAAGTTGTAGTGCACCATAAAACGCTCGCTTTGTGCCCGCGTATCGGTCAACAGTTCGAAGATCTGTGCATCCTTCTTTTCTCCGAGTGTTACCGTCGCCAAGACCTGTGTTTCGCCACGCGTAAAGAGCGCGGAACCGTGCACCGAAGGCAAAAGGTTGGTTTCGATCTCTATCGGACGAATCTCACGAAGCCCTCTGCCATCGGCACGCTCTGCGTTTTCAAGAATCATCTTGCGCACGATCCGTCGCCTTGCCTCTTCAAATGCCGCCTCAAAACTCTCGTGCGAAAGCTCCATGCCTTCCGCCTCGAGTACCGCAACGATCTCCTCGCGTGCAGCCCTTAGGGCATGGCGGCGCTGCAACTTTGCAAATGCTTTAAGTGCCGAAGCGATCTTCTCCGCAAAACGACTCTCTATCGTCTCAACAAGCGTCGCATCAATCATCTGCGCCTCATAGTCGATCGAATCCTTGCGATACTCGGCAAAGAGCGTGCGATACCCATGTGCGGCTTCTCGCGTCGCATTGCGTCCCTGCTCAAGCAGTGCAAATAGCGCCGACTCCTCTATCTCGCAGGCACTTTGATGCTCGAGAATAAGCGGCGCAGGTGCAACGACGGGGTCAAGCGCCGAAGCGGTGACATCATACTCGACATCATCGATGATCTCCTTGGCGCGTGTCGCCATCTCTATCATCACGATATCCTCTTCCGTACCAACCACCAAAAGATCGAGACTACTCTCCCCAAGCTGCGACAACGTAGGCTGCAGTACCGTCTCATTGTCGATCTTGCCGATGCGCACGGCAGCCAAGGTCTTCTCTACCGGCACGGACGAAAGATAGAGTGCCGCCGATGCCGCA
>JALWQQ010000082.1 GCA_027083075.1 Campylobacteraceae bacterium | reverse complement strand
GAGGCGTCGATACCGAGTTTTGCAAAGTGTGTCGTTGGCATCTTAGTCTAAGTTGAGATCTTTCTCTTGTGTGCGGCGACGCATGCGCATCTTGAGCTTTGCCAACTCGCGCATATCGACATGCGCATCGCTCTCATCGACGATCTCTACACCCAAGATCGTCTCGACGCAATCTTCAAGTGTTACGATCCCCTCGACCTGATCGTACTTGTCAAGCACCAAAAACATATGCTCTTTTTTCTCGATAAAGAGATCGAGTGCCCACGATACCGGCACTTGCTCGTTGATGCGGTAGATATCTTTTCGGATAGACTCGAGGGTAACGCTATCATCCTCCAGGGCTTGCTTAAAGAGCTTTTTGGTTAGGATCATCCCCGTAACGTTTTCGATATTTTCGATGTAGACCGGGATGCGAGAATACTTGAAGATATCGGGCTCGTTCTTGACCACATCGGCAACAGTGCGCCGCTCATCGAGCGCAAAGACGACGCTACGCGGCGTTAAGATATCGTGCACCTTGATCTCGTCGAGTTTGAGGATATTTTCGATCACATCACTCTCTTGCTCGTCGAGTATCCCCTCGTCTTCACTCAAAAGCGCGCTTTGCAAGAGCTCCTCTTTACTTAAAGAGGTGCTCTCTTTGCCTTTGTTGATACGATTGGTCACAAAGAGCGTTAAGAGAATGATCGGATAGGTCAGGATGACAAAGATGCGGATCAGCCGCGCCGCCAAGGGTGCCAACTGTTTCCAGTAGACCGCTCCGATCGTTTTGGGGATGATCTCGGCAAAGAAGAGGATCGCAAAAGTGAGTGCCACCGAGATATAAAAGACCGCTTCGCTACCGAAGACCTTTGCCGCTTGCGCCCCGACTGCAGCCGCGCCGAGGGTATTGGCAACGGTATTGAGGATAAGAATAGAGGCGATCGATTTGTTGATCTCCTTTTTTTGCGCCTTGAGCAGTGCGCCGACGGTCGGTTTCTCTTGCTCCAGCACCGAGACATAGGGCATCGTCACCGAAAGCAAGACCGACTCGAGTACAGAGCAGACAAACGAGATGCCTACCGAGAGAAGAAAAAAGATCAGCAGTAGTTCCATACGCTTTCAATCCTTTTTAGAGTAGTATCCATGAGGCAAGTCCCAGAAAACTGAAAAATCCGACGATATCGGTCACGGTAGTGAGGATCACCGTCGAAGCGATGGCGGGATCGACGCCGAGTTTTTTGAGCGCCAAGGGGATAAGTGCGCCGAAGAGCCCCGCAAAAAGCAGATTGATGATCATCGCCAAGGCGATCACCACACCCAGCATCGGTTGCGAAAACCACAGCCATGCGACGATACCGATCGCTACGGCAAAGATAAGACCGTTGCCAAGAGAGAGTAAAACCTCTTTTTTGATGGTGCGCAGCGCGTCGTTTTTATTGATCTCTCCGAGCGCAAGTTGGCGCACGACGACGGTGAGGCTTTGTGTACCGGCGTTACCGCCCATCGAAGCGACGATCGGCATTAGCACCGCCAAGGCAACATAGCTTTGCAAAGTGCCCTCGAAGAGTCCGATCACGAGTGATGCGGCGATGGCGGTGACAAGGTTGATCCCGAGCCACACCGCGCGTGATTTGAGTGCCCTGAAGAGATCGTCATCCTCTTCCGCCTCGTCGTCAACCCCCGCCATGCTATAGATCTGATCTGTCGCTTGATCGGTGATCAGGTCATAGATATCGTCCGAGGTAATGCGCCCGAGAAGCCTCCCTTCGCTATCTACAACGGGCAGAGAGCTCAGGTCGTACTCTTTAAACTTTTTAACCACTTCGTCTATCGGTTCGGTATCGAGTGCGACGATGGGTTTATACTCCTCCTCGTGTCCCGCGATGTTCTCTTCGATCGTCTTGTCGAAATCGAAGAGGATCAAGCTATCAAGCCCTACCCCGTAGCGTAGGCGACCCGCTTTGTCGGTAACATAGAGGTAGCTGACATGCTCTATCTCGCCCTCTTTACGCTTTTGTGCCAAAGTGCGAATAACATCGTTGACCGTCTGATCGACACGGGCGCTATAGACCTCGACTTGCATGTAAGCACCCGCTTCGTCCTCTTCGTAACGCTTAAGCTTAAGGATATCCTCTTTATCTTCGTCGTCAAGCTCTTCAAAGACCTCTTTCGCCTTATCCTCGTCCAACTCTTCGAGTTCTTGGATGAAGTCGGTTTGATCGTCCGACTCGAGTTCGGCAACCGACTCCGCCAACTCTTCGGAGCTGAAGCTCTCGACGATATCGTCAAAGTAGCGATCGGGAAGCTCCAGCGCCACTTCGGCAATATGCTCTTTGGGGATATGACACAGGGCATCGCGAAAGGTCTTATCGTCCATATCTTTGAGGATATTGGCGATCTCGGAAGGGTGAATCTCTTCTACGGTTTTCTCTTCAAGGTACGCTTTGAGGCGTTGCATGCCCTATCCTTTGTTGTTGTGCGTTTGTTGGGCGTATTATACGAAAAAGAAGTGGAAATCAAAAGCTACTACGGTTGCATTGAAGTGTTTTGGGCGGCAAAAAGTACAACGGTGCCTATTTGGCACGCGAAAAGGGGTCGCACTGCTTGGTGATCGCACAAAGCGGGCAGATGTCAAGCAGCCCTACGATAAGCGGTATGATACCGAGATAAAACCACTTGATACCCGTAAGATAGCCCGTGGCTATCAAACCGAGACCCAAAACGATACGAAAGGGTCTACAAAACTTTCTGATCTTAGGCACGTTCATCTTTTCTCCTTATGCCGTTTCTGAGCGTATTGTAGCATAGGTAGGCTAAGTTCGTAGCCTCTTGAGCGTATCGAGATAGACTCCGATATACTTCTGCTTCTCTTTGCGTCGATACTGCATCACCCACCTTGGGTGTGGCAGTACTTCGATACTCTCAAAGAAGTCGTAGCGTTTGTTTAACGCTTGAAGATAGACAAGGTTTTTGCCTCGTCCAATGGTGGCGATACGGCGGCTGACATTAGGGTATGCCATCTGCTTGCGGATACTCTCGACAATCAGCGGTTCGAAGTAGTGTAGCGTCTCTTTGTCATCATAGTAGTTGTAGTTTTTGCCATTGCGCAGGAGTCCAAACGGAAGCACTGTGGTAAAGAGAAAGTCGCCGTAAAAGGCTTCAGGGCCGCCATAGGCATCAACCACTTCACAGATGAAGTTAGCACTGAGTTCACTGCGCTTTTCAAGCGTGTTTACGATGCCGCACTTCTCCTCCATCAAGATAGGATCGGTAAACCCTACCCCTGTCAGCCCCGCACCATGCCTACCGGGGTTGATGCCAAAGAGCAGCGTGCGCGGACGGGTGTCACTGTAGTATTTGGTATAAAACGCCTCCATCACCCTGCGTGTCTCGGGCCGGTCATAGGGGTAGATGATCTCTACATCATTGGGTGGGTCAAACTCTTTCGGTAGTGAGAAGTAGAAGTCGAGGATCTGATCTGCCAAAGTCATATCTATGCTCACATTGTTTTGCGCCAAGGCAGTAGCCTCCCGACGCGTCGGCGATAGGCTTCGTACGCTTCGCCGAGAAGTACGGACAGATCGCGCTCTTCTAAGCCGATACCGATAAGGATATAGAGTGTCATCAGCACTGCAAGTAGCAGATGTCCGTAGCTCATGGCGGGTGTCGTCCAAAGCCCGATGAGGATGCCAAGCTGTATCGGGTGGCGCACGAAGCGGTAAAAGAGCCTCTCTTGAAAGGCGATTTCGGGCATCGGTTTTTGCTTGAGATGATAATAGACCTGCTGCAAGCCAAAAAGCTCGAAATGGTTAATGACAAAGCTTGCCACAACCGAAAAGAGCCACCCGAAAAGAAAGAGCGCCCACAACAAGGTTTGAAGCCATGGCGTGTGCACGTCCCAGAGTTTACCCTCGATCGGCTGCCACCAAAGCACGATCGCGATCAGCACAAGACCCGACATCAATACATAAGTACTACGCTCGATCGCTTCAGGTAGATAGCGCGTAAGGTAGCGCTTGAAGCTTTGGCGCGCCATTACCGAGTGCTGCACGCCCCAGAGCACAACCAAGGCGATATCGATCACTATTGCCTGCGTTGACGAGAGTGTTTGAGGCGCATCGATGCTTTTGCCAAGAGGTGCAAGCGGTGTGAGATAGCCGATAAACCACAGCTGCGCTACCAAGGCGATGAGATAGGCGGCGATGCCGTAGATAAAATAGAGCATGCGACGTAACATCTATCGACCGTAGTATGCCATGAGGCTTGCTTTGGCGATGGTGTGCGCGTTGATCATAAAGCCTGCTACGGGGGCGTTGGTATCGGGCTTAAGGTCAAGCTTGGGCACATCGAGTGCATAGACGGTAAAGATATAGCGGTGCGGCTTATCCCCTTTGGGCGGGCAGGCGCCGCCGAAGGCTGTCGTACCGTAGTCGTTGGCGATCTCCACGGCACCTTTGGGCATCGCTTTGCCCGATACGCCGCTTGGCAGTTTGGTCACATTGGCAGGGATATTGACCACCACCCAGTGCCACCAACCGCTACCGGTCGGTGCATCGGGATCATAAACGGTGATCGCAAAGCTCTTGGTGCCCTTGGGTACATCACTCCAGTGCAGTTCCGGCGAGATATTTTGTCCGTTACAACCAAAGCCGTTAAACTCTTGGGTTTTGGTCAGTTGTCCCTTGAGGTCATCGCTTTGCAGGGTGAAATTACCGGCCATAAGTACCGCGCTTGTCAATAGTGAAAGCAGTAGAGGTTTCATTGCTTGCTCCTTGTGTGCTATATGCAAATGATTTGACTCAGAAGCTCTTTAAGCTTTCTCGCATCCTTCTTGCCTAATGTGCCTATCTTTTCGATGACATACGCCTCTTCGATAGTTGCAATAGCTGCTTTAAACACCGAGGGTTTAAGCAGTCCGGCTTCTCGCCACGCTTCTATACTGTACTCAAACGGCAAAGCGGTATCGGTTTTGCTTGATATAGCCATGATAAGCAATGTGCGATGCCGATTGAGATTGTATGCTTCGCTTGAGAGGACAACCGCAGGTCTTGCTTTGTATATCGTGCTACTCGCAAAGGGAAACTTGACGACAATGACATCATTTCGAAAGAAAGGCATCGTAAGCACTATCCTCATCATTGTCCCAAATTCTCTCAAACGAACGATGAGAGATGTTCTCCTCCGGTAGCGATATCTCAAATGGGATCGCCTGCTCCATGGAGACTTTAGACAAAAAGATATTGACAGCATCGCCGAAGCTGAGTCCAAATCTATCAAAAACTTTTTTCGCTTCTTTGTAAAATCTATCTTCGACTCTTACACTTGTCTGTATTTTCACTGTTATATCCTTATAAGCGTCTTGTTCTATTATACTCCATATGGGGTATTGTGTCAACCTTTTTGTGACTCCATCTTCAAAAGATTTTGCTTCACCTCCACGCCGCCCGCATAACCGCCGATACTACCGTCGCTTGCGATAATGCGATGACAAGGGATAAAGAGCGAGAGCGCATTGGCGCCGATGGCGTTGGCAACGGCGCGTACCGCCTCAGGCTTACCGATACAGTGTGCGATCTCTTTGTAGCTTGCAGTAGTGCCGTAGGGGATCTTGGCTATCTCGCGCCATACGGCTTGCTGAAAAGGGGTACCGATGGGCAAAAGGGGCATATTGAAACGGTGCAATTTTCCTTGAAAATAGTCATTTATCTCCTCTATCGCTTGCACAATTACTTGCGAAGATCCTTCAATATACTCTGCTTTGAGTGCTCTTTGGATACGCCGATCGATCTGCGCTCTATCGCGTCTATCTACCCAATCGCACAGGCAGAGTTTGTCATTGTGGGCACCAAGGATCAGTATGCCGATCGGTGTACGCAACTGCTTGGTGTAAATAGTGCTCATAAACCCAGTAGCATCGCATAGATCAGTGCAGGGGTAACGATGGGGATATCGGATGCGGCAAAGCCCGTCTTGTCTCTAGTAACGATCAGATCGAGCCCTTTGAGGCGTGCACTAGCCAAGACGATATTGTCCTCAAAGTCGCCGCCTATTGCCAATGCTTCGAGCAAAACCTCACGATTGACGTCGGCAATACCAAAAAGCTTGAGCAGTTTTGCGGTAACCTCTCTTGCCTTGCGAGCATTGTGAGCCTTTTGAACCAAGTAGTAGATGGTATCGAGACTTGAAGCGCAGAGATAGCCTTCGATTTTGCCTTGCTCAACCGCAGCAAAGAGTGCTCTCACTTCGTGAAAAAAGGGCTTTCTTTCGAGAAAAAAGTCCAAAACGACATTGATGTCAAGCAGCACTTTTTGCATCAGAGGTATCTCTCCTCAAGATGCTTTCGATACGACTCTATGTCGATATCGCTCTCTTTTAAGATACCGGCGAGCGAATCGGTGATCGGTGCGTGTGACTCTTTTTCAAGTAGTGACCTGAAAAACGCCTCAGTGAGCGCCGATACACTGGTGTGCTTCTCTTTGGCGTACGCTTTGATTCGATCTATCAATGCCTCGTCCGAATAGAGAGTTATCTTAGCGCGCATCTTGAGCCTTTGTCGTATAAAATATAAAAAAGTATACTACAAAGAGTAGCGCTTGTCAATATGCGATCTTAAAACCTCTCCTCATCATAAACAAACGAAAGCGTCACCTCGTCACCCTCGCGGAGTTTAGCTCGTATCTTCTTAGGCAGCGGCAGCATCGTCGCGCCCTCTTTGTCTGTCCAGAGTGAGGTTTTCCAAGATGTTTCGCCAAGCGTTGCGATGACGGGTGTGCGCCCAAAGGGATGCACCGCTTCTATCTCAAATTCACCCGGAAGCGGTGCTACGACCCACGATTCGAGTTTGTGCAAGATGGTGGTGAAGGTATAGGATGATTTTTGTGTCATTG
>JALWQQ010000081.1 GCA_027083075.1 Campylobacteraceae bacterium | reverse complement strand
TTCCATATCGGCGCATTGGCTTTAAAGTCTTCGACAAAATCGCGGATCAAACGCAATGCCACTTTGCGCTTGGGAGAAAATACGGCGGCGATATAGGAGCTTTGATGCACCGGTACATCACCGATGGCATGCGCCATCTTGACCTTTGCCCCCTCCTCTTCGGCACGCTTTTTCCATGCGTCAAACCAGCTACGCAATATCGGCTCGTAGATATCGAAACTAAGCGCCTCGATGCCCCCTTCCGCACGAATCGTGCCTACAAAAGGGATAAAAGCGCCGTAGTTTGATGTCGCCTCTTCGTCCAACCATCTGCCGAAAATCTCCTTAATATCTAACGGACCGTCATATAGTTCCAAGCTCTTCACCTCATCTTAGAAAACTTTGCAAAAAGGCACTACCACCCCATACTCCCCACAAAAAGACAAACCATATCTCTTCACTCCACACTCATCTCTCTTCACTAAAAAGGATCATTCGGTTCCTCATTCCTCATTCCTCATTTCTAAATTCTAATTTCTAATTTCTCATTCAAAATGCCTATCCCCCGCACACCGGTGGCAAGAGAGAGACCTTGTCTCCCTCTTTAAGCGGTGTATCGGGACTGTGCACCAATACATCGTTTACCGCAACCGCGCACTGCGAAAGCCACTGTTGCAAATCGTCATACGCCGAAAGTTTTTGAGATAACTCCTTTAAAGAGTCCGCCTCAAGCTCTATCGGCGCTTTATCGATGGGACCCAAAAACTCTACCGTTACCATCGCACACGCCTTTTAAAAATGTTTATCAAGATCAGGGATTATAAATATAGTAAAGTATAATTGGGCTTAAAGTTTTCTATGTGCGATTCTTATAGCAAGGAAAAGTATGCGCTTCGGCTCGATTGCTTATCTAAACCTCTTGCCCTTTTGGATCTTTGTCAAACGCCTGAGATTGCCGCATGCGACAAAGTTTCATTTTGCCTATAAACGCGGTGTACCTTCCAAGATCAATCGCGACTTCGTCGCACGACGCATCGATGCTGCGTTCATCTCCAGCGCGGTGAGTCGTAAAGCACGCTGCACGGATGCAGGCATTGTCGCCAAAGACAAAGTCTACAGCGTCTTACTACTTCCCGAAGCAAACAGTGACGATCCTGCTTCCGCAAGCTCCAATCTTTTGGCACAGATACTCGGCTTGCAAGGAAGGGTGCTCATCGGCGATACGGCACTTGTGCACTATTTGCAAGGTGGTGAAGCGATAGACCTCGCCGAAGCGTGGCGACAAAAGACGGGGCTACCCTTTGTCTTTGCAAGACTCTGTTATCATCGCCACGGCAACACTATTAAAAAGATAGCAAAACGCTTTACCCGCACACCGCAACGCATTCCGCAGTACATACTTGAAAAAGAGAGTCGAAAAAGAGGCATCGCCCCCAAGCAGCTTCGTTGGTATCTCATGCATATCCATTATGAGATAGATCATAAAGCAAAAAGAGGATTGAGACAGTTTTTACGCGAAGCAGAAGGACCCGCATCGATAACGCTAGCGCATTATCATTAAGGTCAGACCCCTCTTCACATTCCTCATTCCTTATTCCCTAATTTCTAATTCTCTATCATCTCCACCGCCTTCTCGATGCGCGCCATTGTCTCGTCAATACCCAAGATTGCCATCATCTCATCTAC
>JALWQQ010000080.1 GCA_027083075.1 Campylobacteraceae bacterium | reverse complement strand
GCGTTGCGCCAAGCCCAGCTCCTCGGCGTTATGCACCTCTATCTCCATCTCGCCGTAGCTCTCGTTGAGCGCCTTTTCGACATCTTGGGCGATGCGCTCTTTGTTGGCTTCCTTCACCGTCACGCGGTCTATGACTACTTTAATGGTATGTTTTTTGGTCTTGCTGAGCTCTATCTCGTCATCGAGTCGCACCATCACCCCGTCGATCATCGCGCGCACATAGCCTTTGTGACGTAGCGACTCGAGCATATCGGCGAAGGTGCCCTTCTTCTCTTTGACCAGCGGCGCCATGATGACGATCTTGGCACCCTCGGGCAGCTTCAGCACCTCTTCGATGATATCCGCCGCACTCATCGAAGAGATCGGCTTGCCGCACTCGTGACAATGCTGCTTCCCGATACGCGCAAAGAGCAGACGCAGATAGTCGTAGATCTCGGTAATGGTACCCACCGTCGAACGGGGATTTTTGGAGGTGGTCTTTTGGTCGATCGCGATCGCGGGCGTAAGCCCTTCGATCTTATCGACATCGGGTTTGCCGACACGCCCGAGAAACTGACGCGCATAGCTTGAGAGCGACTCGATATAGCGCCGCTGCCCCTCGGCATAAAGCGTGCTAAACGCCAGTGTCGACTTACCCGACCCCGAGATGCCGGTGATCACCACCAACTTGTTTTTGGGAATGCTCAAGTCGATATTTTTGAGGTTGTTTTCACGCGCACCCTGTAGCGTGATCAGATCGTGATTGCCTCGGTTACTCATTCCTCATTCCTCATTCCTCATTCCTAATTCCTCATTCCTAATTTTTTAGATCATTTTCTTCACCAATATTGCCAACGCCACGAGATAGAGCGCCAACAAAGCGTTTTTATGGTTTTTGTGGCTGACATGATCTTTGAGCCAAATGCCGATAAAGACACCGACAAGCGACGCAACGGCAACGATCAGACCGTTACCGAAATCGATACCGCCGTGCAGCATACGGCTGATGAAGCCCGCTACCGAAGAGAAGACGACAAAGAAGAGTCCGGCACTCACCGCCTTTTTGATCGGATAGTGCAGCATCCCGACCAACAGCGGCGTGATAATGATAGAGCCGCCGACACCGAGGGTGATCGAAAAGATACCCACCGTGAGACCGATAGCAAAAAGCAAGACCTTCGGTAGCGTCTTGGTCGCCGCACCCTCTTCGTGGTGTTTCGAGAAAAAGAGCCGTAGCAATGCAAAAATCAGAAGCCCGAAAAAGAGTATCTGCAAGAGTCTATCGCTCACATAGGGCGTGATATATCCTGCGATATAACCGCCCAAAAAGCCGCCGAGCCCCACAAAGATCCCTTCGCCCAGTACCAAGGATCCCTTTTTCCAGTTGAGATAGGAGCCGAAAAACGAACTAAAGACCATCTGGATGATCGAGATGCCGATCGCATCTTTGATCTCGAAGCCCAGCGCCAACAGTATTGGCACCAAGATCATACCGCCGCCGATACCGAAAAAGCCCGACATCGCGCCGATCATCGCACCGACAAGTGCTAAGATAAAAGCCATTATTGCCCTTCCTCTTTTAGAGGTTGCGAAAAGAAAGCGGCGATCTCTTCGCGCATCTCTGCAGGATCGGTGATGCGATTGATGCGATCGCGAAATGCCGATGCGCCTTGGTAGCCCGCCTTAGAATAGGCATGGAGATTTTTACGGAAGATGATCGCCCCATACTCGCCGTAGTGCGCGATCATCTGATCGAAATGCTCCAGAACCACCTCGCAGATCAGCTTCGCATCCGCCCTCTCGTGCCCCTCTTTGATCTGCGCAAAGATCCAAGGCTTTCCCACTGCCGCACGCCCGATCATCACGCCGTCCGCACCGGTATACTCTAGCACCCATGCCGCTTTTTGCGGTGTCGTGATATCGCCGTTGGCGATCACCGGGATAGAGACCGCCTTTTTGACCTCGCGAATTGCATCATAATCGACTGCTGCCTTATATCTGTCGGCGCGTGTCCTTCCGTGCACGGCAATAAAGTCCGCACCCGCCGCCTCGGCGGTTTTTGCGATCTCGACATGGTTTTTCTCGTTGAACCCCAGCCGCATCTTGACCGACGTATAGGGCTTGGCGGAATACTTTTTGATCGTCTCGATTACTCTACCCATCTGCGGCAAATCTGTCAAGAGCGAAGAGCCCTGTAGGTTGTTTACCACCTTGGGGGCGGGACATCCGCAGTTTAGGTCGATACACGCCACCCCCTCTCTTTCGTTGATGATCTCGACGGCACGGCGGATCACCTCAAGGTTGCTGCCGGCGATCTGTATGCTGTAGGGGTCCTCTCTCTGTGATCGCTGCAGCATCTTTTCGGTCTTTTTGGCGTTGTGCACCAAGGCGTTGGAGCTGATCATCTCACTGACGGTCAGATCGACGCCGAACTTTTTCACTACGGAACGAAAGGGAAGATCGGTAAACCCTGCAAGTGGCGCCAGTGCGTAGAGAGGCTTTGAAAAGTCGATCTTCATAATTGTCGATTACTTACAGAGAGTCTCGGGCTCGAAAAGTGCTTCGAAAGAGGCATGATAGCCTGCCTCTTTAAGTGCAAGATAGGCCCTGAACTTCGCAAACTCCGTCTCCCCCTGCTCATCCAGATAGGCCTTCGCCTCCTCACTCAGTTCATATTCGAAAAGCAGATAGAGGTAGGCACTTTGCGCCTTCTCATTCTCTTTTTGGTAGCGTTTGAAGAGCGAGAGCGTCGTGTCGGGATCGAAGATGCCTTTTAGCTCTTTTGCCAAGAGCATAAAATCACGACACTGCATCGGAAGCGATTCGACGAAATGGGTACAGATATCGGGAGTGAGTCCCAACTTCTCTTCCGCATTTGCCGCACGACGGATCATCTGCATAAAGTGCTCTACGCCAAAAAGCTTGGCAAAGGCGCGCGCCTTGGGGAAATCGGCACGCTGCACAAAGAGCGAGAGCGCCTTTTGGCGCACCGGATCACTAAAGGAGGTGCTTGACTTGATCACCTCTTCGATAAACTTTTCGTCACTATCGAGTCTATTGAGACGGTTTTGGATAAGATAAGGGTTGCCGTCGGCAAAGACTTTACCGAGCTTTTCCGCCTTGAGGTCGACATATTCGCCGTTTTTGATCTTGAGGATCAGAGTTGCGATCTTCGCCAAACGCGGATTGAGCCCTTCGACATACTCGGTAAGTTCCAGCGATGCCTTATTGAGCAACATGGCACTATCTTCGATAGCAGGTACACTATAGTGCTGCTCTTTAGGCTCTTTGACCAAGGACCAGTAGAGCGCATCGTCCAACGTAGCGGCGTCGCGTTGCCAGCGACGCTCCTGCAGGTAGCTCTTAAAGCCGTAGATGAGCAGATGAAGCAAGCTAAAGAGAAAGAGAAGAAGTGCGGGCAACATCACCCATACGACTACCGGCAGGGTGATATTGACACCGAAAAACTCAAGCGTATGATAGCCCGGCATCTGGGTGTAGACAAATGCCGCCATCAACGCCAGCAAGACCAGTGCCGCTACCGTATAAAGTCCTACTCTCATCTCTTCCGTGCTCCTTCTGTGTAGCGTCTCTATGTATATTGTATCACAGAGGGACTAAAGGCGCTGTTACGCCTGCTCTTTTTCATTAATTTCACGACACACGATACAGTAGCGCGCATAGGGCTTGACCTCTAAGCGCGGACGACCGATAGGCTCTTCGCACATCTCACAGATACCGTAGGTACCCGAGGATATCTTTTTGAGTGCGGTGTCAATCTCGCGAAGCTCTTTACGTTGTTGCTCTAATATCGCACTCTCAACCGCACTCTCTGCTGATGCGGCGGCATAATCGCCTTCATCGTTAAGCTCCAGATCGCGCATGCTTTTGAGCTCTAATGCGGTGCCGTTGAGATTGCGCTCTATCTGCACCCTTCGATCCAAAAGTCTATTTTTGAAATATTCCAAATCTTCTCGATTTAACGCTTTAACCATCTATCTTGCTCCCTATTTGTGGTACGGGTGGTTACGGTTGATACTCAACCCCCGAAAAATCTGCTCTAACAATACGGCTTTAACGAGCTTATGTGAAAGCGTTATTTTACCAAATGAAACGGCGATATTGCTTTGGGCGACAAATCGGCGCTCAAAGCCGTAAGCACCGCCTATATAGAAGTTTACTTCGGCTCTATCCTTAAGCAGATCGGCAAAGGTGTAAGAGTCTACCGCCTTGCCAAGTGGATCGAGTACGATATCGTACCCCTTGCCCAAATGCGGTTCAAAGAGACGGCTATAGGTCGCCTTCGCCTCTTCCGCGCTTCGCTCTTGCGCCTTGGCAACCTCTTTGCTAAAGAGCGTATGTATCTCGACGCTTGCAAATGGACGGCATAGCTTGACATAGTGTGATAAGATCGGCTCGAAAAGCGGATCTTTTTTCTGTTTTTCGATACAAAAAAGTTTGATTTTCACGACCTCTTTCCACTTGTTTTGGGTAAAATTTTGCTATTGTATCAAAAATAGAACGGAGTTAGCCCTTGAGTTCATTGCTTTTTGTCTGTCTTGGCAATATCTGTCGCTCTCCATTGGCGGAAGGCATTGCCAAACACATAGCCCGAGAACACGGACTGAGCATCGAAATCGATTCGGCAGGAACGGGAAAGTGGCACATCGGCGAAGCGCCGTGCGAGGCTTCGCAACGCATCGCCCTGAAAAACGGCATCGACATCTCCGATCTGCGTGCCAGAACGGTTCTGCCCGAGGACAAAGAGCGATTTGAAAAGATCGTCGCAATGGACAAAGAGAACAAGCGCACATTAGAGGATTTGGGTTTTCGTAACACCAAACTACTCGGCGATTACGGAGATTACGGCGGTAAGGATGTGCCCGATCCCTACTATGCTACCGATGCGATCAAGGAGGTATTTACAATGATCCGCACTTGCGTCGAAGATATTTTCAGAAAGGAATTTCATGTCTGACTCCCCGTACTGCATTGTTATCACCACTACGGATAGTCCCGAAAACGCTGAAAAGCTCACTGAAGCATTGTTAGAAGAGAAGCTTGCCGCCTGTGTACAGCAGGTGCAGATACAGAGTCGCTATCGTTGGCAAAACAAATGCGTCGATGCCAAAGAGATCAAACTTGAGATCAAAAGCAAAAGTGCACTTTTCGATGCGATCAAAGCGCGTATCAAGCAGCTGCATATCTACGAAGTGCCTGAGATCGTCATGGTGCCCTGCATAGCGATCTCGGAGAGTTATGCGGCGTGGATCGATCAGGAAACCAAGTCTGTGTAGTGCTGTTTTGCATACGCCATCGCCTTCTCTTTGCTAGCAAAACGACCGTCAAGTTGCATCTCGTAGAGTCTTTTGATCGCTTTGCCGAAATCGGACGAGGGCGCAAAGCCGAGGGCGATTAGCTCCTTGCCGCCAACCCACGGTTTCGGTGCCCCTTTGTTAACATTTAGTCGTTTCGCCTCTGCAAGCAGCCATTCGCCCGCCTCATAGCACCCGCTCTTTGCCTCCTTGGTATCGCGCCCTAAAAAATCGGCTTTGGCAAGCAGTACCAAGCGCTCAAGATCGACCTTGGTCGCCAAGCGCCTTATGGCACTCGCTTTGGCACCTTGGGCAAAAAATTGCGAGGGTTTCAGGTGGTGCTCGACGAGAGGTTCGACTGCCGCTATCAGACGCTTTTCCTTTGTCAGTCGCCTCATAAAAGGGCGCGTTAACGCCATCGACGCCTGCTCGTGCCCGATAGCACGAATGCGCCCCCTCTCGTAACGTGTGGTTGTCGCTTTGCCCAGATCGTGACAGAGTGCCGCAAACATTAGTGCAAGCTTTTCAAAGGGATCGCGACAGAGCGCCTCCATCCGGCAGATACGCGCCATCGCATCAAGCACCATCATCGTATGTATCCAGACATCACCTTCGGGGTGCCATACGGGATCTTGCACAACACCGATCAGCGCATGCAATTCGGGGAAATAGCGTGCCGTAATACCCCATTTTCGCATCAACTCGAAGGCAGTCGAGGGCTTTGGGGCTTTGAGCAGTATCTTTTTAACCTCTTCATAAACGCGCTCTTTAGGCAAGGCATCAAGCGCTCCCTTTGCTACCATGCTGCGACAAAGCGTTTCGGTCTTCGATGCGATCTTTAGATCGAAGCGCGCGGCAAACTGTACCGCCCTATAGACACGTAGCGGATCTTCGGCAAATGCCGCATCGTCGATATGGCGCAAGATGCCGTTTTGAAGATCGCTTCTGCCGTCAAAGGGATCGAGAAAGTGCTTCCTCAACGGATCGTAGCCGATCGCATTGATCGTAAAGTCGCGCCTTCGCGCCGCTTTGGCAAAATCCAAAGCACCGTCAATCTCAACGCGAAAGTCGCGATGCCCCTCTCCTGTACTACACTCCAGACGGGGCAGAGAAAAGTCAAACTCCCCCTCTTCGGTACGTAGCTTTACGACACCGAAACTCTTGCCCACCGTCACCGCCTCACCGAAAGGTTGCAAAAACCCTACAAGTTGTTCATACGTTTGTACGCCATAGACTTCGATATCGAAATCTTTGGGCTCTCTACCAAAAAACATATCGCGTACCGCACCGCCGACAAGATAAGCCCTTACGCCGTGCCGATCAAGGTTTGCGATGATATGAAGCAGTATAGTCGGCACTATCCCTAATACTTCCATAAGTATGATTGTATCACAAAGCACAGATTAATCAACTATGTTATATCCTACGAACGAGGGTAATTCACAGACGGGCTAAAAGACTATCATGATGCGCAACAAATCGTATCTCTTCTACGGGGTCAATCTACTTATCGCGCTACTCTATCTGCTAAGCGGCAAACTAAGCTTTGCACTGATGCAAACGCACAACATCGTCACCGTCTCTATCTTTTTGCCGGAAGGGATTGCGCTTGCCGCGGCGATCATCTATG
>JALWQQ010000079.1 GCA_027083075.1 Campylobacteraceae bacterium | reverse complement strand
ACAGGCACCTCTTTGGGGTCGATATGGATACACCCGTGCGACATCCAATTGACACTCCCCTTATGTAGGGCGTGCCCAAAACGCGTAAAACGCATCATAAAATCCATATTGTTGACACCACTCTCATCGGGATAGTCTCTTGACATGTGGTATCGTTGCTTTTCGAGTATCTTGAAGACGCCCGAAGGAGAGCGATACTCTACCGCTCCGGAAGTCACCGCACCGCTCATCCATACCGTTCCGTCTCTATCGACCGCATAGAAGCGCCCGTCGCTCCCCTTTTCGCGTACCGACACAACGATAAAATCCTGCCCGCTAAGATCGTGCATGCTCACATTGCCGTCGCGCAAGTTGATCACCTTAAAGAGGGTTTTTGCAACAGGGATCACTTCGTGCGTCAAAGGTTTGACGGTAACATTATGCTCTTCATCCGTTGTATTGTCATCCGCATCGGCAAAGAGTAGCGCAGAGAAGAGCAGCAAAGAGAAAAAGAGAATGCGCCGCCACATCACAATCTCCTTAGATGTTGTTTGGCAATCTTGGCGCTTCGTTTGCCGGGATAGTTGGCTACGATATTTTCAAAAAAGCGTTTGGCTTGCGCCTTGTCACCCTGCTTCTCCAGCGCAATACCCGCATGCAGTAGCAAGATATCGATATAGCCGGCGTTTTCGTTTAGTCCCGCACTCTTTTTATAGTAGAAGATCGCATCGTCATAGTGCTTGGTATAGTAAGCGATCTCACCGAGGTAGTAGTTGGATGCTGCAGGCTTGTACCCCTTGGCATCGGTGATCTCAAAACGCTTTTTCGCTTCGTCATAGCGACGCTTCCCAAAAAGGCGCACCCCCTCTGTATAGAGTCGACGTAGCGGTCGATCCGCCAATGCAACCGCTTTGGGCTTTTGAGACTTGGGGTTGGCTGTGTGTGTCGAAACCGTTTGCTGCTTTTGGCTACACATGGCGCTTAGCTCGTCGATCTTTTGCTGCAAAGCATTGAAGCGACTCTCGCTCACACCGCCGCTTTGGCGCGTTGCGCTCGCTTCGCTTAGCCCCTCGACTACACTGCGCAACCCCTCTATCTGCGACTGTAGTTCTCGCACCTTCTGCTCCAGCTTCAAGATGCGCTTTTGCTGCGCCGCCATCGCCTTGGAGCTATAGGCACTACCGCTTAGACCGTAAACCGAAGGCTCGTCGGCAAAGAGAACGATACCGAATATTGCCAAAAAGAAGAGCGCTTTTTGCATACGCTTCCTTTATCTTGCGATGCGCAGATCGACACGTCGATTGCGGGCATAGCAGGTATCGGTCGGCTCGCTACACACAGGGTTACTTTCGCCGAAGCTCACGATATAGAGTCGCTCTGCCGGTACGCCATTTGTAACCAAAGCGGACTTCACCGCTTGCGCCCGCTTAAGCCCCAAGGCGTAATTGTACTCGTCAGTACCGAACTCGTCGCAGTTGCCCTCGATCTTGATACGTTTCGCACCGCTTGTGAGTGCACGTTGAGCATCATGAACGATGCGTTTTTGCATCGACGCATCTACACCATAGGCATCGAAGCCGAAGTAGATGCTCTTAAAGCCGTCACTGCTACTGTTGTACGCGATCGCATCATCACTTGTCGCCTGCGTATCGTTGCTGCCTACGCCTTTCTCTTCGTTGACCTCAACGGTATCGTTTACGATTTGGGTCGCATCTTTGACATTGGCACCGGTGGCATTCTCGTCTATCGGCGGCAGTTGAGGCGCCACCTGCTGCGAACAGCCCACAAGTATCATCATCGCCGCTACCGAAATCATCACTATATATCGCATCTTCACTCCTTACCAGCTGATCGATTGTATCCTATCGCCCCTTAACGGGAAGGAGAGATAACTCTTACTCTGCAGATTGACATAATGCACCGACATAGCGCGTCCTTTTCGCTTCACAAACATCACCACATTGCCGTCGTGTGAAAAGCGACAAAATCTATTGTCTCCGACGGCACTCAGCGGCAACGTACGTCCGTTTGTCAGGTTTTTGAGATAGATATTGAACGCGCCTCGCCCCTCGCGCCTTACGTAGACGATCTTGCCTTTATGGGCATCGACGCCGTTGTTGTTTTTTCCTTGTGTCACCAGCGGCAATACCGCACTTCCGGCAAGTGCTTTGCGATAGATGCCGGGGTGACCCAAGCGATCCGAAACAAAGACGATGCCGCCCGCACCGTCATATTTGCCGCCTACATCGATCCCGCCGTAACGGGTAAGGCGACGCTGTGACGCCCCGTTGCTGTCGGCTTCATAGATATCGGGTTGTCCGTTTGGCGCCTTGGTAAGCAAGATCTTTCCATGTGCCGTATCGACATCACTACAGATGATCATCCCTTGCGAACGTGCCACCACCTCACGCGCACCGGTATGGATATCGAAACGATAAAGCGTAGGCACCAAGGTACAGAAAGCACTGTAGTAGATCTTGTTTTGCGCATCGTCCGCCCAGATGGGAAAAAGGTTGAGTCCGCCGCGAATAAGCGGCTTTTTGTATCTGAAACTATAGTCAGCCAAGACAATATCACTTTTGCCCGGTGCAGCATATCGCGCAAAGAGCACATAGCGGTTGAGCCATGCGACGCTTTCGTAACCCAATGCATCGTTGATATCGCTTACGGCACGATGCGCCAAAAAGGGGTATTTGGCATCCTTGTTAACCCGATAGCGTTTCTCAAGCACGATCGTGCCATCACCGCTTCGCTGAAGCCGTACTGCAAGCGTTACACCATCCTTGCGTACAAAACGAAAACGCAGTAGATACTCTGTCGCTTTGAGCGACGGCGGAATTAGCTTACTTTCATACTCACCCGTCAGATATCCCTCGGCAGGCAAAAAGTGCCCCGAAATCTTCAGGTCGGCACGCAGCAGATCGAAGATCGTCTTGGCGGACTTTGGCGAAGCATCGACGATAGCGATGCGCGTGCGTGATTCTACATCTTTTTTTACCTCGATCTTCGCATCAACGCCATAGAGCGCATGCCAAACGAAAAGGAACGAAAAGATCACATACAAACGGTTCGACACAAACTTTCTCATCAGCTACTTCTTCCCTCTATATCGCTTTGCGGATTATAACACATATTATTTAATGTGAAGATGCAATCTATGTTGCATTTCGGTATCTTTAAACGTTGTATAATAGTGGCAAACAAGAAGGAGGCGATAGATGAAAGAGGCGATTCTTGCGTTGGCAAAAGCCGCCATCTTGGCGGCACTGGGTCAACCGGTACATTTCGATCTTGAAAAGCTCTTGACGCAATATCCCGCCCTCAAAGAGAAAGGCGCCGCCTTTGTGACCATCAACAAAGGGGCGCAGCACCGTCTGCGCGGATGCATCGGTTCTTTGCAAGCCTTTAGACCGCTCTATGAGGATGTCATTCACAACGCGAAAGCCGCGGCACTCGAAGATCCGCGCTTTCACCCCCTGCGCCCCGAAGAGCTTGGAGATATCACGGTAGAGGTTTCGGTCTTAAGCGAACCTAAGCCGCTCGCTTACGAAAACATAGAGGATCTCAAGCGAAAGGTCAGACCCGGTATCGACGGTGTCGTGCTTCAACTCGGAAACCGACGCGCTACCTACCTGCCGCAGGTATGGGAACAGCTACCCGACTTCGAAAGCTTCTTTGCTTCACTCTGCCAAAAGGCCGGACTGCCCGGCAATTGCCTTGCTTCGCATCCGCAGATCGAAGTCTATCAGGTAACGAAATATAGCGAGTGACGATGAAAACAGTGCGTGAAATGGCGGTAGCGGGTAGCTTCTATCCGCGACGCTGCATCAAGTTGCAGAGATTGTTTCGTGATTTTGCACAAAAGAATACGACAAAACAGATAAAGCTCCAAGGCAAACCCAAGGCGATCTTGGTGCCACATGCAGGCTATATCTACAGTGGGCGCTGCGCCGATAGCGCCTACCGTATCGCGGCACACTATCGCTACAAACGCATCATTATCCTCGGTCCGTCGCATAGGATCTACTTCAAAGGTATCAGCGCAAGCTACTACGAAACACTACAGACACCGTGCAAAACGATAGCCGTCGACACCCCCTATCTGATCGCCCTTGCCAAACGCTTTCCCATCGGTTTTGTCCCAAAAGTGCATGCCGTAGAGCATTCGACCGAAGTACAATTTCCCTTTGTTGCACGCTACTTTCCGGATACTAAGGCGATAGAGCTTATCTATGGCGACATCGACACCAACACCCTTGCTAATCTTATCATAGCGATATGGCAAAACCACGATACCTTGCTTGTGGTCAGTAGCGATCTAAGCCACTACTACCCGATAGAAATTGCCAAAAGCAAAGATACACACTGTATCGATGCTTTTGTGCAGCGCAATCCTACGCTGCTGCACCAAGGGTGCGAAGCGTGCGGCTTTAAAGGCATCGAAGCACTGCTACTTGCCGCCGCTTACGAAAGTTCCCATAGCTATCTTAGCTGCTATACCACCAGTGCCGAAGCGTCAAACGATACAAAGCGGGTGGTAGGCTATATGAGCGGGGTGGTTTTTTAATCCAAGATTATACAAATAGTGTGCCAACCAATGAAGAATTCGGTTTCAACGAAAGAGGTGCTTTAGATAACTCCGATAGATTTTCTTATTCTTTGCACTTATCTCCGGGTTTTCGGTTTCCTGTGCAACGATACGCCTTATCTCTTCATCATGACCAAGTCTATCTGCATAGTCATACGATTCGCTTAGTAGCAGTTTTAAGATGACATCTCTACGCATCGGATCATTGGAATCGATAAAGAGTTTTTTTGCCGATTGATAAAAGTCCCTGTCGCGCGTTACAAAACAGTTGATTAGTGCCCTTACCGAATCCTTATAAAGCTGATAGTTACACTTCTTTGATAATGCTGAAATCTTTTCAACATACTTTTGCTCGATTTTTTTCGGCATATCGCTTGATAGAAAAGCTTTTCTCTCCTCTTCCGAATAGTTTTCAAGTTCTTGCATATCTAGCTCCAACTCGTTAAGCACCTGCTTGACAACATGCTCATTATCAATAGTGACTTCGGCGATCTTTTTCGGCATATGCTTTTCGATATAGGCGCTATACGCTTTTCTTAGGCGCTCATCATCTTTAAATGCAAGCCACTGACTCTCCTGCAATACCCGCGGAAATATCTCTCTTTGAGATGATGTAGGCAATGCTTCGATCCTCTCGAGGATCCTTCGCATGCCATCAGCTCTAGGATCGGGTGCGGCTACGGAAAGTTTGATTTTGTAGATGTTCTCTTTGCTGATCAATGTTTGATCGTCTACCAAAAAATCATCCAATACTTCTTGCGCTTCATCATGACTATACACAACGATAATCTTACTTAATGCAGCTTTTAAGGACTCTTTACCTTGGGGGTTTTGTATTTGTTCTTTTAGAAACGCCTGTATAATTTCATCTTTTTTCGACTTGGGTATCGCATAGTTTGTCAAGCCCTCGGCTCCGTCGGCACCGGTATCGTACGCACTTGCAAGCATGTTGATAATAAACGCCACCGTTTTATCACTCAAGTTATTGCTACGAACCACCTCTATTAACTCTTTGTAATATATCCGCGCGCCTCCCTCGAGCAACAGCCTTTCTAAAAGATGTAGGGTGTCGGGTGCACGAAAGCCAACTTTTTGAAGCGTCATCCATACGGCTTTTGCTCTTGATCTATGCGGACGCAAATGCACGCTTTTGTACCCCTTGCCTCTACCCTGTTTTATAAAAACTTCCGGTACTTTATCGACACTCTCTGTCTCCGATAAACTCTTTTCATCTGCACCTCCTACATAAAGATAATAGTAGATCACGGGCACACAAGCAACTAGTAACAAAAAATATTGTTTCATAAAAGAACTTGAACTTACTCTACCGGATAAAGAGTATTAATATACCATCTCATTTTATCTTTTGCGTAATTAAACTTTACCTCCATACGAGCATTATCATCGTTTTTATTAATATGACCCTCATGTCCTTCTAATGTTCGTCCGTATTCATCAATAACTTGAGGCGTATAAAGCCAACCTAACCAAGACAACCAAGACGCTTCTGCTTGCATCAAAAATAATACTGATGCAAAACTGACAAAGATTTTTTTCATTATGCTCCCTCACAACTCAAAAATTAAAGCTTTAAATTATAAGGGGGGGGGAACTTAAGGAAAGTTGAACGCTACTCCGTCGCTTCAAAGTCCACATCTATCTCATACGCATTTGTACCCGGATGCGGATCGAAGCCGAGGGTTTGAAGCGATTTGAGGTAGTCTATGAGTGCTTGGTTAAAGTTGCTATCGCCAGAGGGTTTTGTCAGTCTAAACTCAAAGCGTCCACTTGGATAGATGCGTAAAAATACCGTAGCCTTTTTGCCTGCAAACTCACTTTGTGCCGGCCACTCGTAGAGTTGCTTTTGCACCTTTGCCAAATAGGCGTTTTCGATCCCGCGGCTTTGGGGACGCTTACCCTTTTTACCCGATTTGGCTTGTCGGGTTTTTCTGTGCGCACTACGCTTAGGTTTGTCGCTGACTTTGATCTCCCCAAAGAGCGAAGAGAGGCTCTGCTTTTTTGCTTTTTTCGTTTTTGTACTCTTTTTTTTCGCCTGCTTAGGCTTTGGCTTGGGCGCTTTTGCCTTCTTGGCTGTGCCTTTTCTCTTCACTTTCTCTTTGCGCACGGTTTTTTCGCGCAGTTTTTGCGTTTTTGATCTTTTCTCTTTGGTCTGCAACGTCTTTTTTGGCTCTTTTTTGGGTACAGGTCTTAGCTTGGCTTTGGTCTTAGCAGGCTTCGCTTTGCTCTGTGTTTTGTCGGGTTGTTTGCGGATACTGCGACGCTTCGGTGCTTTCGCCACTCCCTTTGCTGGGGCGAGCGAGACCTCTATGGCGTCGTTTTTTTCAACGAAGCGCAGATGCTTTTGGGTCTGATAATAGGCAAAATAGTAGAACAAAAA
>JALWQQ010000078.1 GCA_027083075.1 Campylobacteraceae bacterium | reverse complement strand
ACTCTCTACCGTCGCATCGTCAAGCCCAAGACTTACCAGCATCCCCACATCGATACCTTCGCACGCTTGCGCCATCAACTTACCGCGCAGATGCACCAAAGAAACCGCATCGATCGCATCCAGCGCACCGACGCTTACCAAGGCGCTGAACTCACCAAGAGAGTGACCCAAAGCCACGGCAGGCTCGATGTCAGTCGCTTCGCGAAAGAGCTGCTGCGCTACGGCGCTTACCAGCAAGATCGCAGGTTGGGTGTATTGGGTTTGTCCAAGATCGTCGTTTTCTTCAAACATCAATGCGGGAAAGTCGATGCCCGTCTTTTCACTCGCCGCATCAATCAGCGCTTTTGCCTTGTCGTTTTGCCGATAAAACGCTTCGCCCATACCTGCCGCCTGAGAACCTTGTCCCGGAAAGAGAAATGCACAACGCAATGCCATGGTGATCCTTGTTTGTGTTTATCGTACGCAATTGTAGCACGCCAAAGCATAATCCACATAGATTGCACATTGCAAGCATTATGATATATGTAAACAAACAACAAAAAGGAGTCTACGATGCAAAAATATATCTGCAAGGTATGCGGCTACATCTACGATCCCAAAGAGGGCGATCCTGACGGCGGTATCGCACCGGGTACGCCTTTTGAAGAGATACCCGATGAGTGGGAATGCCCGGAGTGTGGGGTAAGCAAAGAGGACTTTGAGCCATACGAAGGGGATTAGAAACCCTTCAAATATAACCTCAAAGGAAATAAAGAGATAAAGTTTGGTTTAATGAGTAACGAGGAATGAGGAGCCGAGTATAGTGATGAGCGAAGAGTGAAGAGTTTCGGTTTGCTTTTCTTCGAAAAGCTTTTGTTTAGATGCAGGACCAAAGTCCTGCCCCCTAATCCCTAATCCCTAATTTCTAATTTCTAATTTTATCCGCCTCTCTTCAGCAAAAAGCACACTATCTCGTAATTGAGATAGTGTGCGCGTCGCACGATGCGCCCTCATGCGGTACGGTAAAGTCCATCGCTTTGGCGTTGTCCATCAAGACCGGCACAAAAAGCAAAGAGACAAAGACGGCGGCTACCGTACCGGAGATGAGCGCCACACCCAAGCCGCCAAAGATCGGGTCGCTTGCCAAGAGTGCGGAACCCAAGATGATCGCTACCGCCGTAAGCATGATCGGCTTGGCGCGTGTCGCCGCGGCTACAGCAATCGCTCGGCGCTTGCTCATGCCGTGACACTCCATCAAAGACTTGGCAAAATCTATCAACAACAACGAGTTTCTAGAACTGATCCCCATCAAGGCGATAAAACCGATCAGAGAGGTTGCCGTCAAGAAGAAGGTTTCGCTGGTAAAAAAGTTGGCAACCCAGTGCCCCAAAATCACACCGATGATCGAGAGGAAGGATCCCGCCAAGATGATGCCGCTGAGTACAAAGCTCTTATAGTAAACCACCAAGAGCAAAAAGATAAGCACCAACGCCGCGATAAAGGCACCGCCAAGATCGCGGAAGGTGTCGAGTGTGACCTTCATCTCACCGTCCCAACGCAACAAAAATCTCTCGCCGGTTTTTTTGTCGGTCAGATGTAGATCGAACATATAGGTACTAAAACCGGGCTCTTTTTCTACTTTGTACTGTTTTGAGAAGTGTGCGATCATCTTCTCTCTTGCATCAAGCAATGGATAGACCTGAGAGACCATGTCGGTCTCGGCGATCACATTAATGATACGAT
>JALWQQ010000077.1 GCA_027083075.1 Campylobacteraceae bacterium | reverse complement strand
GAGCCCTTCGGGACATGGACAAAGCATCGTGCGCAGCCCCGAAGATGTCGCCAAAAGCTTCGAGATCGCCCAAGAGGCACGCGGCGATGCCAGCGAACTCATCGTCGAAGAGTTTATCGACTTCAACTATGAAATTACGCTGCTGACGGTACGTAACGAGCACGGTACGCACTTTTGTCGTCCGATCGGGCATCGCCAGCAAGAGGGCGATTTTGTCCTATCGTGGCAACCGATGCCGATGAGCGAGACGGCGCTTCGCAAAGCCCAAGAGATCGCCAAAGCGGTCACCGACGGTCTGGGCGGACGGGGCATTTTCGGTGTTGAGTTTTTTGTCAAGGGCGATACGGTCTATTTCTCAGAGCTCTCTCCCAGACCGCACGATACGGGGATGGTAACACTCATTACACAAAGCCAAAGCGAATTTGCCCTGCATCTGCGTGCAGTCTTGGGCTTACCGCTTGACTTTACAAGCTACGGCAACGGTGCTTGCGCCGCCTACAAAGCCAAAAACGAGAGCAAGCATCCGGTGCTTGAGGTGCCCGACGATGCCTTTAGTGCCAACAGCTATGTGCGCATCTTCGGCAAACCCAAATCGCATATCGGACGCCGCATGGCAGTGAGCTTGGTCCTGGATGATGATGTCGAAAAAGCCAAAGCACAAGCGTGGGATATCGTATCGCGTATAAACGACAAATAGAGAGGAGTGGGGTCATGTTGCAGTTTATCGCACGCGTAGCGCTGCCCTTTTTACTCTTTGTCTATATCGCCGTCGAGAGCTACCTTAAGCTCCACCATAGCTCCGTCTGTAGCGCGACCGGATGTAAGCTTGCGGGAGAACTACTACGATTTAAGTCGATCTATCTGCACTTTGCAGGACTCTTCGGCGCTTCACTACTCATGACTCTGGGTTACCTCTCATTGCGAAAAAAAGTATTTGATGCCCCTTTTCGCTTTGTCGCATACGGTGCAGTAGCTTTTGAAGCAACCATACTTGCTTATCAACTCTACGCCAACCCCGAACCCTGCCTCTTTTGCGTCGGTGTCTTTACGACACTGCTGCTTATCGCACTACTGAGCGACCTAAAGCGCCTCTATATTCCCATCGCTATCGTCGGTGCGATCGTTGTCGCCATGGGTACGCTTGCGATCTTTCACAACCAAAGTGTCGTCACCAAAGCGGGAAACTATCTCATCTACTCGCCCACCTGCCCCCACTGCAAAAAGGTTAAAGCTTACCTCTCTGAGCACCATATCGACTATATACCGATCAATGTTAAAGAGGCATCGGCGCGCTTTAGCTTGAAATTTTTGGGTATCGATGCGATTCCCGTATGGATAGAGAGTCAAAAGGGGACAAGAAGGCTTTATGTAGGAGACGAAGCGATTATCGCCAAATTGGAAAATATAGAGAAGGCAACACCGCAAGAGGTACCGACATCGACGCAAAACATGCCCGCTTTGGATACGGGATTTTTGCAAGCGGACGGCGACGCAGGGTGTGCGATCAGCATCGAAGAGACACCGAGTTGCGAAAGCAACGAAAGCGATAAGGCAACTCCGTGACACTTCAAAAGCGGCTTAGTTTACCACCCTACCCCAGAGGCACACACCTCATCACCGACAAGATCATCCCGCACATCGAAGGGATCACGACGGGCATCGCGCATCTCTTTTTGCAGCACACCTCCGCCTCGTTGGCGCTTAATGAAAATTATGACAGTGACGTCAGAG
>JALWQQ010000076.1 GCA_027083075.1 Campylobacteraceae bacterium | reverse complement strand
CACCTGTACCGGTGATCGTACCGCCTGTGCCGACGGAGGCGATAAAGCCGTCAAGCCTTCCTTCGGTATCACGCAGTATCTCTAAGGCGGTAGTTTTGCGATGGATATCGGGGTTGTCAGGGTTGGCAAACTGCTGAAGGATTTTGGCATTGGGTAGGGTCTGTTCCAGTTCGATCGCTTTTGAGATGGCGCCCCCCATTCCCTCGATAGCAGGCGTGAGTACCAACTCGGCACCGAGGTGTTGCAGAAGCTTGCGACGTTCGATACTCATCGACTCGGGCATCGTCAAGATGAGCCTCAATCCTTTTGAGGCGCAGACTGCCGCAAGACCGATGCCGGTATTGCCGCTTGTCGGCTCGATAACGGTTGTACTTTTATCGATATCGCCGCGTGCTAACGCTTGGTTGATCATATTGGCGGCGATACGATCTTTGACCGACGAGGTAGGGTTCATGAACTCGCATTTGCCCAAGATCGTCGCACCACATTCGCGACTAACGCCGTGAAGTTTTACCAAGGGAGTGTTGCCGATAAGCGCGTCGATACCTTCTGCTACCATTGCCTTCCTTCCGTTGACTATTTAAGATTTATTATAATCACACTTTACTTTAGCTTTCTAACGGAACGAAACTTTCGGTATCGTCGTCATAATATGTAATCGTGCCGCTTTCTATTTCGTAGTGCCATGCGTGTAGGAAAACGGCGCCATTTTCAACACCTTTTTTGACGGCAGGATAGCTTAAAAGATTGTCCAATTGCTTGATAACGCTTAGCTGCTCCGTGTATCTGAGCAAACGCTCCTTCTCTTCGCTTTTGCAATGCCGTAGTGCCTCTTGCTTTGCCTCGTCGCCGAGCTCTAACCACTTACGGGTATGGATCGTCTCTTTGTTTGCGGGGATCTCTTTGAAAAGCGAAGCGATCGCACCGCAATGGCTATGGCCGCAAACAATGATATCGCTTACTTGTAGTACCCCTACGGCATACTCGATGGCGGCAGCCGTAGCATGATAGTCGTTGTCCGGACTGAAGGGCGCGACAAAATTGCCGATATTGCGTACCACAAAGAGATCGCCCGGTTTGGCACCGGTGATGAGCGAAGGCATCACGCGTGCATCGCTACAGCCGATAAAGAGTGCTTTAGGATTTTGACCCTCTTTGACAAGCGTTTTGAAGCGTTCCTTATTTTTGTGAAACGTGATCTCTCTAAATCTTTGATGACCGCGTGCAAACTCGGCAATGGTGCGATCTTTCACGAGATCTCCTTGATGCGGTAACGCAATGTTTTGCCGGCAAAGAAGGGCACAATGCCATCGTAGGTTGCCGGTACCGTCTCTTCGGCTTCTTCAAAGATCACCGTTTTTTGCGGCGGCGAAAATTTGTAGATACGCTTGGCATTGTCGCTGACAAAAGCTTGTAGCTTTTGTATATCGCTCTTTTCTTTAAAGAGTTCGACCAGTAGCGGTAGTGCAACCGGCGCACTAAAGACGCCTGCGGCGCAACCGGGCGCCTCCTTTTTCTCTCGAGGGTGCGGTGCGGAGTCGGAGCCGAACATCACCTTGGGGTGTACCGTAAGTGCTGCTTGCAGTAACGCCTCTTTATCCTCGGGACGCTTGGCGATCGGTTTGCAAAAAAGGTGCGGACGCAGCTCTCCGCCCGCTACATCATCCAGTGTGATCAAGAGGTGGTGCAAGGTGATGGTGGCATAGAGGTTGTCGTAGCGATCCAAGAGTGC
>JALWQQ010000075.1:2956-7201 GCA_027083075.1 Campylobacteraceae bacterium | reverse complement strand
CGCGTATGCGTGGGAGTTTGTCACCGGCAAAGCCTATCTTGATCTGCCGATCGATCGGCTCTGGGTAACGGTGCACGAAAGTGATGACGAGGCGTTTGAACTTTGGAAGAAGCATATCGCCGAAGATCGCATTTTACGCTTCGGCGACAAAGATAACTTTTGGCAGATGGGCGATACGGGACCGTGCGGTCCGTGCTCGGAGATCTTCTACGACCAAGGCGCCGAACACTTTAACTCACCCGAAGATGTGATGGGCGGTGAAGGGGATCGCTTTTTGGAGATCTGGAACCTCGTCTTTATGCAGTATGAGCGCGATGAGCAAGGAAACTTACATCCGCTTCCCAAGCCTTCGATCGATACCGGGATGGGCTTGGAGCGCGTTGTGGCGATCAAGGAGGGGGTCTTTAACAACTTTCACTCGTCACTCTTTATGCCTTATTTGAACGCCATCGGCGACTTGGTCGGTAAGCCCTATGATGAAAAGGAGGCGCAGAGTGCCAGCTACCGCGTCATTGCCGATCACCTACGCTCTACCGCATTTTTGTTGGCGCAAGGGGTGACTTTCGATAAAGAGGGGCGCGGCTATGTCTTGCGCCGCATCATGCGTCGTGCGGTACGCCACGGCTATCTGCTGGGTCTGCGCGAACCCTTTATGCATAAGCTTGTCGATACGCTTGTAAAGGTGATGGGGGACCACTACCCCTATCTCAACGAAAAGGCAGAAGCGATCAAAACGGCGATGCGTGTCGAAGAGGAGCGCTTTTTCGAAACGATCGATGCGGGTATCAAGCTCTTTAACGAAGAGCTTAGCAAGACAAAGGATCGCTTTAGCGGCGAAGTCGCTTTCAAACTTTACGATACCTACGGCTTTCCGCTTGACTTGACGCAAGATATGTTGCGCGAAAAGGGGATTAGCCTTGATACCGAAGGCTTTGAAGCCAAGATGAATGAACAGCGTGCCAAATCAAAAGCAAGCTGGAAAGGTAGCGGCGATGTGGCGCAAAGCGGTGATTTTAAGGCACTCAAAGAGCGCTTTGGCGAAAATCGCTTTGTCGGTTACGAGACGACGCGCGCCAAGACCAAAGTCTTGGCGCTCTTGGACGAATCTTTTAAAGAGGTAGAGCACCTTGATGGCAAGGGGTGGGTGCTACTCGAAGAGACACCCTTTTATGCCGAATCTGGTGGACAAGTCGGGGATCGTGGTGTCATTAGAGGTCTGAGCGGGGAAGGGGGTCAGACCCGCAACGACAACGCTAAAGCATTATCATTGAGGTCAGACCCCTATAGTACGGTACAGGTGTCGGATACCCAAAAGTTTCTCGGACTCAATCTCTCGCAGGTTGAAGGGAAGTTGCATGTCGGCGATGAGGTGGAGGCGATCGTCGATCAAAGCCGTGCCGAGATCGCCAAGCACCACTCTGCAACGCATCTCTTGCATGCTGCGCTTCGTAAGGTTTTGGGTGAGCATGTTTCACAAGCGGGCTCCTACAACGATGCGACGCGCCTGCGCTTTGACTTTACCCATCCCAAAGCGTTGAGCGGCGAAGAGATCGAAAAGATCGAGGATCTGGTCAACGAGTGGGTTGCCAGAGGTATTGCGCGTCGTACTGAGGTAACGACACCCGAAGAGGCGATCAAGCAAGGGGCGATGGCGCTCTTTGGTGAAAAGTACGGCGAGCAGGTGCGCGTTGTGCATTTTGGCGAGGCTTCGGTCGAGCTCTGCGGCGGTACCCATGTTGACAATACCGCCGATATCGGACTCTTTATGATCACCAAAGAGAGCGGTGTGAGTGCGGGCGTGCGTCGTATCGAGGCGATCTGCGGGCGTGCGGCGATCGAGGCGGTCAAAGCGTTGCGTCATGAGATGGATGCGATCAAAGAGGCGGTAAAACATCCGCAACCGCTCATTGGCATCGAGAAGCTCAAAAACGAGATACGTAGCCTTAAAGAGGAGCTCAAAGCAGCCCAAAAGGCAAGCAGACAAAGCCTCAAAGAGACAAGAGTCGGTGATGCGGTGCTGGTGGTCGATGCGATCGAAGCGGGAGATATCAAAAGCCTTGTCGATGAGCTCAAAAACCGTCATGATAAAGTGGCGGTGATGCTCTTTCAAAAGCGCGGTGAGAAGGTGTTGCTGGCTGCCGGTGCCAAGGGGGTTGCGATCGATGCGGGCAAGTGGGTCAAGCAGATCGCGCCGATTGTCGGCGGCGGCGGCGGCGGGCGTAGCGATTTTGCCCAAGCGGGTGGCAAAGAGCCTGCCAAGATCAATGAAGCGATCGAGGCGGCTGTAGCCTATGCCAAAGAGGCGTTAGGAGCGTAACGATGTATGCATTTTTCGGTCAGTTTGCGGGTTTTGTCGTTTTTGTGCATGTGCTAAGCGCGATCATCTGGATCGGGGGAATGATCGCCTTACGCATCGCGGTGCACCCCGTCATCGCACGCGGCGGTTTGACGCAAGCGTGGATGAAGCGCGGCGACATGGTCGCATCGATGCTGACCCCTAAGCAGCGCCTTGGGATCACCCTGCAAATTACCGGCAGGCTCTTTAATCTGGTGATGCTTTTTGTCTTCTTTTTGCTTCTCACCGGAATGATTATGGCACTTGCGATGCATGGGCACGAGGGTGACCTCAAGGCACTCTTTGTCACCAAAGAGATCATCTGGACGCTTATGACACTCAACTATCTCTATATGTACGCGTCACGAAAGCAGGCATTTGCACTCTTTGACAAGGGTGAGATCGAGGCGGCAAAAGCCAAGGTAGCACTCATTCCTAATCTACTCTTGCCTATCAATATCTTCTTGGGGCTTGTAGCGCTCTTTGTCGGTGTGGTGTTGCGAGGGTATTGATGCTTTACCTCTGTTCCGCTTCCGAAAGCCGTGCGCAGCTTTTAAAAGAAGCTGGTATAGAGTTCATACAAAAGCCCGTCGATTTTGACGAATCATCGATCGCAACTACAAACGGTTACGATTTTGTTTATGCTGCTTCCAAGGGAAAATGGCAGCGTGCCGTGGAGTGTTACGGCAAAAGCGTACCGTTGCTTTGTGCCGATAGTGTGGTTGTTTCCGAAGCGGGCGAGATCTTGCGAAAGGCAAAAGATATCGATGAGGCGCGCGCATCGCTTCTGAAACAAAGTGGACGGTCGATATCCATCGTCAGTTGTGTACACCTGCAACTGCCGCACGCACTCTTTGTCGATATGAGCGCAACACACTACCGTTTTGCCCCCTTCGATAGGCAAACGCTTGAGGCGTATCTGCAAAGCGGCGATTGGCAGGGCAAGGCAGGTGCTTGTATGGTCGAGGGGTTTTGCAAACCCTACATCGTAGAGGTTAAGGGGTTTGAGAGTACCGCGCGCGGCTTGCAGACGGAGATCATTCGACCGTGGCTTGGTAGTTGAGATGAGCGACATTTTTTCGAAAGCCAAACGTAGCGAGGTGATGTCGAAGGTAAAGTCGATCGACACCGAACCTGAGATGATCGTCAGAAAGTATCTTTTTGCGCGCGGTTTTCGATACCGCAAGCATGTCAAAATCCTTCCGGGCAAGCCCGATATCGTGTTGCCGAAATACAAAACGGTCATCTTCGTACACGGTTGCTTCTGGCACGGGCACGATTGCAAATACGGTACATTGCCGCAGAGCGGCAAGGCGTTTTGGCAAAAAAAGATTTCGCAAAATCGCGAGAGAGACAAAAAGCAGACGGAGCATTTACGGCAAATGGGCTGGAGAGTCTTGACGGTTTGGCAATGCGAGCTAAAAAACAAGGCGTGCGCCGAAGAGACCTGTGAAAAGATCGTGCGGATGCTTGAAGAAAATATGTCAAAATGACATAATATACTCTCTTTGCCAGACGTAACAATATACTGTTATCGTATCTTACGGTGAGGTATAGTACAATGACAGTACGAAAAGCTCCAAGGCGGCAACTTACGATGAATATGTATCTCGGTAGCCGAAACGGATCGGCGACGCGCACCTTTAAGGCGATCGATCTCTTTGCCGGTATCGGCGGCATTAGACTCGGTTTCGAAGCGACCGGGGCGGTCGAAGTGATCTTTTCGTCGGAGATCGACAAGTATGCATGTCAAACCTATTACGCCAATTTCGGCGACGATGCGATGTGTGACATTACGAAGACAGACGAACACCATTTGCCGGATTTCGACATACTGTTGGCGGGGTTTCCTTGTCAAGCCTTTTCGATAGCGGGCAGAAAGGGAGGGTTTGAAGATACGCGCGGTACGC
>JALWQQ010000075.1:0-2946 GCA_027083075.1 Campylobacteraceae bacterium | reverse complement strand
GTACGCTTTTTGTCGATGTTGCACGTATTTTGAATGCAAAACGGCCCTCGGCATTTTTTCTTGAGAACGTTAAAGGGTTGGTGCAGCACGACAAGGGGAACACCTTTCGAACGATTATGCGTGTTTTGCAGGAGGATCTGGGCTATACCGTCTATGCAAAGCTGATCAACGCTAAAGATTTCGGTCTACCGCAAAAGCGCGAACGCATCTACATCGTCGGGTTTCGCGACAAGATTGCATTTGACTTTCCCGAGCCCGACATAGATCGCAAAACTCCGTGTTTAAAAGATGTTCTGGAGGCAAAAGAGGTATCTCCCAAGTACTATCTCTCCGATACTTATCTAAGCACGCTCGAAAGACATAAGAAAAGACATGAACGCAAAGGGAATGGTTTCGGTTTCCGGATACTCGATCCCGAAAAGGAGATCGCCAATACATTGGTTGTCGGCGGTATGGGAAGAGAGCGCAATCTCATTATTGACAAGCGCCTAAGAGATTTTAAACCCGTTACGCCGATAAAGGGTAAGATCAACGACAGATATGTAAGACGACTCACGCCTCGAGAGTGGGCGAGACTACAGGGGTTTCCCGAGAGCTTCAAGATACCGGTAAGCGACACCCAAGCTTATAAGCAGTTCGGCAACTCCGTTTGTGTTCCCGTCGTAGAAGCAATCGCAAAGAAGATGATCGAAGCGTTACATAGAGTAAAGGGGTCGCATGGCTAATCCTACACAAGAGATATTCGAATCCAAAGAGATCGTGAAGGGCAAAGGCACCAAGGCGTTGGATATCTTCTCTCGTATCGCCCCCGACTTTAGGGCAATGCGTTCTTTCGGCGCTTCGGATTATGTCAAAGCGTTATGGGATCGGTATATTGAGAACTATAACGAAGATAATAGTATCAACGGTAAACTTTTCGAATATATCATCATCTCCTTGTTGATCAATCGCAATATCTTACCGCTCTATGTCCAAGCCAGGGTGGCATTCGTGCCCAATGTCGATTTCGATCTGCTGCTTTATACCGACGAAAAACCGATTGCGCTTAGTGCAAAAACTTCGTTGAGGGAGCGTTATAAACAGGCGGATTTGGAGGCTATCGCTTTAAAATATGTACATCGCAAAGCGGAGTGTTATTTGATTACGATGAGCGAAAAAGAGAATGACAATATCAATAAAAAAATAAAAAACGGCGATTTGATCGGATTGGACAGATGTTACTATGCCGGTTCTTCGGATTTTGACGCATTGATAGCGTACTTTGAAAAACTTTCGTTAAAGCGCGCAGGAAGTATCGAAATCGTTACGGCATCGAGTGTGGTAGAGTAACGTATGTATGTAAAAGAGCTTGAGGCACTGAGGCGGGCGGGGCGTTTGCGCAAGCGCCGTCTTTACGATCCTGCGCTTATCGATCTGGCAAGCAACGACTATCTCGGGCTTGCCGGCAAGTCGAAACAGCTGCAAAAAGCGTTGGCGTATCTGCAACGCTTCGAGCGTCATGCGCCGATGGCAAGTATGTTGGTCAACGGGTACCACGAGGTGCATGCACGCTTTGAGGAGAAGCTTTGTAAGCTCAACGGTTTTGAAGCGGGCATCGCTGTTGGTTCGGGCTTTTTGGCAAACCTCTCGTTGATCGAGGCGTTGGTGCGAAAGCACGACCGTCTCTTTATCGATGCGAAGTATCATGCCAGCGGCATCTTGGCTTCACGCCTTTTGCCCGACGATCGCGTGCATGTGTTTAGGCATAATGATGCTGAAGATTTGCGTCGTCTGCTTCGAAACTATCCTGCCAAACGTGCCATCATCGCAGTAGAGGGGATCTACTCGATGGAGGGTGATCTCTGTGAAAGAGCAATCTTCGATATCGCCGACGAGGCGGGGGCACTGTTGATCGTAGACGAGGCGCATAGTAGCGGTGTTTTAGGAAAGCGCCTGACGGGCATCTTCGAGCACTACGGCATTGCGCCGCACATACACCACATCAAGATGGGTACGCTTGGTAAAGCCTATGGAAGCTACGGTGCTTATATCTTGGCTAGTCGCGAGATCGTCGCGTTTTTACAAAATCGCGCCAAGCCGATCATCTACTCAACAGCCCCCTCGCTTGCCGATATCGCGTTGGCGACGGTCAATCTACGCTATATCCTCAAACATGCACCGAAACTTCGCCGTAAGATAGATGCGCGTCTTGCTATCGCAAGACAATCTTTCCCGGATGTCGTTTCTCCCATCGTGCCCGTACCTGTCGCAAGCAACGAAGCGGCACTTGCGTTGCAACATGCATTGATGCAAGAGGGATTTTTGGTCGGTGCGATTCGCCAACCGACGGTAGAGAGACCGATCTTGCGCATCATAGCGCGCTTGGGTGTAAAGAGACGCGACTTTCGCCGCGCTTTGCAGATCGTTATATCCGAAACGGTACAATAGCCTATGCTTTATAGACTCATCAAATGGTGCACCGTTGCCGCTATCGTTGTTGCATTGGCGCTAGTCGGCGGTTTTGTCTATCTCTACCAAGAGACCAAATTGCAAGCACAGCAGTTGATTGACTATGCGCCCCCTATCTCAAGCGAAATCTTGGATAGAAACGGTAGACGCTTGGCGTATGTCTTCAAAGGTCAGCACCGCCTCTATGCACGCTATGACGAGCTGCCCGGACTCTTGATAGAGGGCGTAGTGGCGATGGAGGATACGCGCTTTTTCGAGCACGAGGGGGTCAACCCCGATGCGATCTTACGAGCGATCGTCAAAGATATCAAGGCGGGGCATTTTGTCGAAGGGGGGTCGACGCTTACGCAGCAGCTGATCAAAAACAAGCTACTGAGCAACAAAAAGACCCTCTCGCGCAAACTCAAAGAGGCGATCTTGGCACTCAAGATCGAAAAGGCACTAAGCAAAGAGCAGATACTGGAGCGCTATCTCAATGAGATTAGCTACGGCAACAAC
>JALWQQ010000074.1 GCA_027083075.1 Campylobacteraceae bacterium | reverse complement strand
TCTTTCAAGATACGCGGCAACTCTTCGATAGAGCGCACCAAAAAGTTGTGCTTCGTACACGGTCTCGAGATACCGACGGCGTCGATCTCTTGAAAACCGTCCGTACCGATCAAAGAGGTCGGCACCTGCCCCGAAATGACCACAAGAGGGATAGAGTCCATATAAGCGGTTGCCAATCCTGTCACCGCGTTGGTAAAGCCGGGACCGGAAGTTACCATCGCTACGCCGACTTCGCCCGTTGCGCGTGCATAACCGTCCGCCGCATGCACCGCCGCCTGTTCGTGACGCGTCAAGATATGTTCAAAACCCTTCTGTTTATAGATCTCGTCATAGACGTGCATGATCGCGCCGCCGGGATAGCCAAATACCGTCTTAACCCCCTCGGCGTTGATCGCTTCGCACACCATCTGTGCTCCGCTCATCTGCATAATTGCGCTCCGATGATAGTAATTTTGCCGATTATATCCAAAAAAGATTAGATTGGTAGAGGAAAAAGAGAAGGGATTTGACAATTTTTGACAATTTTTCTTTACTATTGCAAGCGAGAGGCGCGGGAATTTCGTTCCCCCTAACTGTTTTCATCATTCTCCCAATATGTTGATCTTACCTACCCTGCCCGCGTCTCTACACTCGAGACTTTCACAACACGCCAATGCGATACCTTCGCGCAACCCGTCGTCTATCACGACACAACGCTCATGCCCGACGATATCGAAAAGCGCCTCGAAGATCAAGATACCCGCAGCGATCAGATCTTCTCTGCCCACACCCACAGTACGCTCCCGCTCCACCTTCGGCATCTCTAATAGTTGCGCAAGATACCGGCGCAACTCCACTTTCTCAAGCACGGTACCGTTAATTTTTCGCGGATCGTAGCTTGTATAGGTAAGCCCGTGTTTCATCGCCGCTACCGTCGTCGGCGTGCCCGCCGTAGCTACAAAGCTTTCCACCCTTCCTCTTTCGGCATAGAGCGATGCCACAAAAGATCTTGCCTCTCGAAGCAGCGCCGGAAGCGCCGAGGCGATCGCCTCCAAGCTGCCGTAGCGCTGCGCTATCGTCACGATACCGACGGGAAAACTGCGCAGTTTTGTTGCCATAGGCGTGCGATAAACGATCTCCGTCGATGCGCCGCCGATATCGATCATGATCAATGATTTGTCGGGTAAAGCCATCTTCTGTAGACGATGACGCACCGCCTTGAGCGTCAAAAGCGCCTCCTGCTCGCCACTAATCACTTGGAAACGTATGCCACTACGTCGATAGATCTCCTCTATCGCAGCTTCGCCGTTTACCGCACGACGCATCGCTTCCGTCGTACACGCCACGATCCTCTCTTCTTCGTCGATCTTTAGCGCTTCGCGCATCTCGGCAATAGCCGTTACAATCCGCCCTATCGCCTCTTGCGAAATGTGTCCGCTCTTTTGTAAGCCGTCGGCCGTACGTACGATCTTTTCGAAGTCGCCCGCAAAATGCCCTGACCCGCACATAAGTCGCACGGCACGTAAGGTATTGGAGCCCAAATCTATCGCAACCATCTTTTTGCTCTATATTATTATTGCAACGTTACGGAGTTAAAACTCCTACTCCTTATCCCTTCGCCCTTCGGTTACTCATTTCTAACTTCTAATTTCTAATTTTTCTAATGTTCTTCACTAAAGCGAAACCCCGCTTCACGCAGACGTCTACGTATCTCCTCTTGGTGTGCCGCCCCTTTGGTTTCTATTGCAACGCTCACATGCGCATCGCCGAACTCCAAGTCGGTAGAGGTACGATCGTAGCCGATCTGTACGATATTGGCACCCACTTCGCTCAGCACTTCGGTAAAGCGCTTCAAAGCACCGGGACGATCGACCAAAACGACACGCAGTTTCATCTTGCGCGCACTCTTAACAAGCCCCTTTTCGATGATCAGCGAGAGCATCGTCACATCGATGTTTCCTCCGCTAAGCACGATGCCCACCTTGCTGCCATTGGGTAGATCGATCTTGTTATGCAAGAGTGCCGCAACCCCTACGGCGCCCGCACCCTCGACCAAAAGCTTTTGTCTCTCGAGCAAAAAGAGGATCGCCGAGGCGATCTCCTCTTCGCTTACACCATAAAAGGCATCGACATAACGCAAGATATACGAAAGTGTCTCTTCGGAAGTGTCGCGTACCGCGATCCCGTCGGCGATGGTGCGCACGTCGGTCGTATCGATCGCTCTTTTGGCTTCATACGAAAGACGCATGGCGGGTGCACCCTCCGCCGAAACCCCGATCATGCGGCACTCAGGACGCAACGCTTTGGCAGCGGTAGCAATGCCCGCTATCAAGCCGCCGCCGCCGACGGGTACGACCAGCGCATCGAGGTCGGGCTGCTCTTCAAAAATCTCCAAGGCAATCGTCCCTTGTCCCGCCATCACCGTCTCATCTGCAAAGGGATGAACAAAATCGAGCCCATTCTCCTCGGCATAGGCGATCGCATAACGATAAGCATCATCATAGGTGCTTCCCTGTAAGCGCACATTGGCACCATAGGCCTCTACACCCTGAATTTTCGTCAACGGTGTCGCATCAGGCATAAAGATCGTCGCCTCGATACCGAACTCCTTGGCAGCATACGCCACACCCTGCGCATGGTTTCCCGCACTGGCGGCAACGACACCTCGTTTTTTTCCAGATTCGGAAAGCGCGGCGATCTTATTGTATGCACCGCGCAACTTAAACGCGCCCGTACGCTGCAGGTTCTCTTTTTTGAGATAAACCTCGTAGCCGCTCATCTCGCTCAATATCGGCGCAAAGGCAAAAGGGGTGCGATGTACGGTGCCTTCAAGCCGTTTTGCCGCCGCTTCTATCTCTTTTAAGTCTAACATTAACTATCCTAAGCGATAATTGGGGCAATTATACACTAATAAAGGAAAGAGAGAGATGGAGTGCGAAATGCCGCGCGTTAGCGCAAACGACGAGCAGATTGTCGATATCTTCAAGAAGGTACGCACGATTGCGGTTGTCGGCGCCTCGCCCAATCCGCAAAAAGATAGCCACCGTGTTGCCAAGTATCTTCGCGATGTCGGCTACGATATGATCCCCGTTTATCCGAAAGAGGAGGAGATTTTAGGTAAAAAGGTCTATCGCTCCTTGCCAGAGATAGACAAACAGATAGATATGGTCGTGGTTTTCCGAAAACCCGACGCCGTTACCGCCATCGCCGAAGCCGCAATAACGCGCGGTGACGTGAAGGTGTTGTGGACACAAATAGGCATTGTGAACAATGATGCGGCGCGGATGGCAAAAGATGCGGGACTCGAGGTGGTGCAAAACCGTTGCGCCATGGTAGAACACGATCGACTACTAAAATAAAGTAAGGAAGCAGCATGAGACACAAAAGCATATTTGTCGCACTTGCGGTTACGACACTAAGCACGACACTCTTCGCGTTTACTGAAAAACACTACTACAGCAACGGTATTTTAAGAGAGATCGTCGAGTACAACGACAGTAACGAAACTTTGGTTAACCGATATCGACAAGGTAAAACGACCGCCTTCTATGAAGATGGAAAAACGGTAGCCTATACGGTCAACTATGATCACGGCAAAGAGGAGGGCAATAAAACGTGGTATGACAAACAGGGACATATTATCGGTATTATGCCTTATAAGCATGGACTGCGCCACGGGCAGCATACCCTCTACTACTCCAACGGCAATAAGCGCCTTGAGGTACGCTTCGTCAACGACCTGGAAGAGGGACCGTATAAAGAGTATTACGAGGACGGGACATTGGCGCTTGAGGTAACCTACAAAAAGGGGCGCAAAGAGGGGGTACAAAAAGAGTACTACCCAAGCGGCAAACTCCAATCGACCGTCACCTATGTCAACGGCTACAAAGAGGGAGAGAAAAAGTGGTACGACGAAAATGGTACGGTGATTCGCACCGAAAGCTATAAGATGGATCGCCCAATTAAAGTAATGAAAAAACTCGAAGCGAAAAAGCCCGATGCGGCACAACAATTCTTAAAAACCCTCAACTTTAACCCCAACGATCACCACATGCGCTAAAATGCGCAAAGCACCGCTTATACAAACCATAAGAAAGCCGCATATAAAGGGCGGTTTTCTAAAGCTCTAATTATCTTTCTGATAGCCTAAATTTATAATTTAATTTTTTTTGTTTTTTTTTAAATAAGTTTAATGAAAGTTTAACAATCTTAATGGGAAAATAGCCTGTCAACATACTGAAAGGAGAGACAATGAAAAATACGCTATCCAAGAAGGGTGCCGTAGTTTCGGTCATTGCTGCTCTTGCTTTGACGGCAGCTTCCGCGTATAACACCAACCCTCCGTTTAGCTTGTCTAAACTGGAAAAGGTCACGGTGAACGGAAAAACAGCTTACCAGAGCAAGAAAGATTACAATATGTTCGTAAACTACGAACTCGGGATGCACTGTGTCGGTTTCGACATGAGCTACTGCTGTGTGATTCCGCCTTACAACTCTATCCAGTCACAAGCATTTAAAGTAGGTAAAAACGGCGAACTGCCCAAGCAGCTCTCTCCGGATGACGGTGTCAAGCTTTATGCCTATACGCATGACAACACCTACTCCGAAGGTAACAAGATGAAATACTGGGGTGTCAAAAAAGACAACAACGGCGACGGCGACATGAACGATCCGCTCGATAACGTTGCCAACTATGTCTGGACACACCTCTTTATCTATAAAGATCTCGAAGGAACCATTCCTTCCGGCGCAAGCGAAAGCGACAGACTTCGCGTCGGTAGACAGATCCCTGTTAAAGTCGACCACGGTCCTTCCGGTGCGCCGATGGCAGGCTATATGAGCTACTCCGGCGAAAAGGGCGGTAACGTCGTTATGACCGATACTTTGGTACCGCCTGTGAAAAACGTCAAACTTGTTTTGACTGCATCTTATCTTTGGGATGCACTCGGTCTTCCCTTGACGGCATTTAACGACAGTCGCCGCAAAGGCTCTATCAACACCGTTACCGAAAAAGATTTCCAACCCTTCCAATACTCAATGGTCGAGTTGCATGATGCAAACGGTAAGCGCATCATGAGACCGGACGGCAAACCCTACTTCAACTTCGGTACCAACCCCGTCGACATCCCGAACTGTTTTGCATGTCACTCTCGCAAGGGTAAAGCGGCAATGATGGCACGCGACGAGGGTCTGAAGCAAAGCGATATCGAGTACAACTACTGGAAGAAAAATTCCGACAAGTCCGAATATATGAGACGCCAAGCGGAAGCTTCCATCAACATCTTGGCGCTTCACGACGCTCACCACGGTACTACCTTCTTGAGCGACTATCATCCTGACGCTCCGAGCAACAGACTCGGTAAAGTGGGTATGGTTAACTGTGCCGACTGTCACGGTGACAACGTCTCCGGTAACCTTCAAGAGCCCAGACCTACGGCAGCCGGCTACAAAACGGTGAAAGCCAAAGTCTTGACCGAAGCGATTCACGGCTTCCACTTGGCATTGGTACCGATGCCTGACGGTCACGGCAGAACGCAGTCTTGTCAGGCGTGTCACCCGACACACTTCCAAAACCCTGCGATGAACGATACGTCTAACCCGTACAGAGTCACCGACAAGTACGGAAACGGTCGCTTCTCACACGGCGATATCCGTACGTCAGGCGGTGGTTGTTACGTACGTCGCGATGCACACTCTAACCCCTATGCAAAACCGCCGTTCTTCTTGAATGCACACGGTAAATGGCTCTACAGCAACGTCTCTACGAAACCGAGAGGTTTGAGAGGGCTTTACTGTACAAACTGTCACAACAAAGTGGCACAAGCGTTCCAAAACGCAGACGACATCAAAAACGGTAACCTTCTCGAAGGCAAAACCTTGCGTAACAAGTCTCTTAAAGAGATCGTTGCGGCGGTTGCCGGCGGCAGTATGAAAAAATATGCCGAGATGGCAGACCCGAAAGCCAAAGGTGCTAGTAACGAGCTTGTCTCTTACTACACAGAGCACAAGCCTGCAGTATTGGTCAAAAATGTCGGCAAAAACGGCAAACTTGACCTCAAGCCTTGGAATAATCCTGAAGGCGGTGCAGTACCGTACAATGCAGCATCTGCGGGTAGCGACTGGTGGTTGGCGGCAAGCGAGCCTCACTGTGCAGACTGCCACTTGGCACCGTTTAGCGAGCAAGTAACAGGCGGCAAATACTTCCCGATCGATTTGCCGAACAAATTGTCACTCTATCGCTACTCAAAAGCGCACGGCAACATTGCATGTCAAAGCTGTCACGAGTCTACGCACGGACTCTACTCAACACGCTTCGACGGCAATACAAAAACGGTTGATATCACAACGCACCAACAAGCGTTGCAGTACTCACCGGACGGCAAGTACGCAGGTCCTGTAACTTGTGCGGCATGTCACACTGTTAACAAAAAAGGTGTTCCCGTACAACTCGAAGGTACCAAGTATGCTAACGACTACTGGGCAGCGGTTACTTTGGCGCACTTCATGAGAGAAGGCGATCAAAAACTCTCAGTAAGCGATCTTGTCAAGAAGTATCCTTACGAGAAATCTGCCGCTATCGTCAAAAAAGGTTGGAAATAATCCGACCTTTAGCGCTACGCACTGCGCGAAGCGCATAAACATTCCCATACATCCAAAACTTCCGCAATAGATATCATCAAATCTCACAAAACATACAAACCGTGTCTATCTTAGACTCCGAATCATTGACGACAAATTTTGAGATAAGCGTACGCTTTTGTATAATAACCGCAGATCTCCACAAAGAAGAAACAGATGACCGATAGTGAAAAACAAAAACTCAAACAGTTGATTGAAGAGGAGATTGTCGAGTTGCACAAACAAATAGCCGACTTAGAGCTCAAAAGCCAACCTATCGCACCCGACTGTTCCTTGGGCAGACTGACACGAATGGAGGCGATGGGCGAACAGCAAGTCAACAAAAGGGTACTTGAGAGTTCAAAATTGCGCCTTACAAGACTGCAAAACGCCCTTCATCGCATCGATACGCCGCAGTTTGGTATCTGCATCGAGTGTGATGAACCCATTGGAGTCGAACGGTTAAATATACGTCCCGAAAGTATCCGATGTGTCGATTGTGCATCAGAGAGGGAGTAGGTGCCATAAAATATACTCTTGTAAAATTCCTGCGATAGCTTCACCAATCTATCGATATAAAAGGGTGCGCTTGATCGTTGCGCTTCATTTTATCGGCAATATATCCGGCTATATGGACAATAATCCCTTTGTTAAA
>JALWQQ010000073.1 GCA_027083075.1 Campylobacteraceae bacterium | reverse complement strand
TTCTTATGGAGCTATGAGATCCTACGCGCCTTTTCGAAAAACCCCGGTTTGGTTTGGTTCGGGTTTGCACAGGTGATCTTCTTCCTCTTGCCCTTCTTGGATCGCAGTCCCAATGTGGCGCCTGCAAATAGACGAGGACTCTTTGGTGTCTGGTTCTGGATACTCTTGGTCGATATGGTCGTCTTGACGGTGTTGGGTAAACTGCCGCCGGTAGGTATCTATACCGTTCTAGGGAAAGTCGCGGCATACCTCTTCATCGCCCTATGGTTTGCACTGCCCTTTATCACCAAAAGAGAAACCCCGATAGGAGCGAAGCGATGAGAGAGTTGAAGATTTTAGCAGTTGTCGTCTTTTTTGCGTTGATTACCTATATCGGGGTAGAGCCCTTTGCGCATTCGAAAATGCATAAACATGCCAAGAGTTTCGATTTTGTCTACGACGGGCGTAGTGACATCGCCGTGATCGACGAAAAGATCGAAGAGGTGCGCAAAAACGCCGAAGAGAGCAAAGATGCCAAAGCCAAGACAGAGGCACAAAAAGAGATCGCCGCACTTAAGAAGAAGCAAGAGGATATCAAAGGCTTTTGGCAACATGTCAGCAAGATCGCTTCATTGCAAGGTGATGCTGCACGCGGAAAAAATGCCGCGATGAGCTGTATCGGTTGTCATGCCATCAGCTCACAAGGAATGGCGGCGCCAATGGATGCGGTTGCAGCGGCAGGCAGTTATGGTGTCAATCCGCCCGATTTGAGTAATGCGGGTGCACTGTATGATCCGAACTTTTTGGCAGCCTTTATCCTCGATCCGGCGCACGGTGCCTTTGTAAAACAGAGCGCCATGCCTGCGGGACTCGGGGGCGATGATCAAAATATCGCCGACATCATCGCCTATTTGCGTTCGATCGCACCCAAAGAGCTTACACCAAAGCAGACCTACGAGAGTGCTTGTGGTCGTTGCCATGCGATGCGCTATGCCGAATGGACGCAGATCGGTACGGTGCCTAAAACCAAACCTGACTTGCTGACAAGAACCGATATCAAGGCATTGCAGTTTAAGCAGAAGGTAGCTACCTATCAACAGAGCCTTGCAAAGTATCTCGGTAAGTTGCCGCCCGATCTTTCGATCATCGTGCGTGCGCGTAGTAAGCATTTCTTGGAAACCTTTGTCGAAAATCCCCAAAGCCAACTCTACGGTACCGCCATGCCGCGCGTCGGTGTGACGAAAGAGGCATATGAGAAGATCTATCGCTACCTCGAAGAGGTAGGCGATCCGAGCAAGCCGAAGCGCGAAGCGGTCGGACCATGGGTGCTTGGCTTCTTCTTTGTCTTTGCGATCTTGGCGTATTTGTGGAAGCAGTATCACTGGAGAGAATTGCACTAAATCTTCCATGGTATTGCACCCTTGAAGGAGCGTGTAGTCGCTTGCAGAGCTTCGCTTTTGAAGTCAAACCCCTTATTCGGATAACGGTTTACAGATAACGGATGGCAGTATGCACAAATCTCTTGGGGTCAGACCCGCAACGACAACGCTAAAGCATTGTCATTAAGGTCAGACCCCTTATTCCTTTATTCGGTCTCTTGCCTTCTATAGACGCTCGCCCGACAAAACTATGCTATGATGGTGTATGGATAAGTTGATACGATTTTTTCGTTCTTTAAGTGAGTTTGATGAGAGTGAGTGGCTGCTTAAGCGCCAGATTGAAACACTGCTTGTGGTTGCTTTTTTTCTCGGGATCGGCATCTTGGCGTTTGCTCCCGTGAGGCTAAGTGAGGGCAATCTCATCGTCGGTGTTTCGCAGCTCTTCTTGGGACTCTTTTCACTCTATCTCTTTTGGCGACTCAAGCAAGATAAGGCGTACTATCACCACTATGCCTTTGTTTTTATGACACTCTTTTTTCTCTACACATGGATCATCTTCTTCTATGTACCGCAAAATAGACTCAACATCTTATGGGTTGTCGCTTCGCCGATATTGATCTTCTTTTTTCTCAATCGCAGTGGCGGTGTTGCCGTTTTTGCCTTTGTCAGCTTCTTTGTGCTCTATCTGATATTGAGCGGCTATCGTTACTCTGTTGCCGAGTTTTTCACCCTTATCGGCGCTTTTTTAACAACGACATTTGTGATGTATCGCTACGAGTCGGTCAAAGAGGCGGAGCATGCAAGGCTTATGGCGTACAATCGTACGCTTCAAGAGAAGGTAGAGCAAAAGACGGAGAAGTTAGCACGCATGAATGCCAACTTACAAAGCCTCGTGGACGAAGCGCTTGTTAAGAGACGAGAACAAGAAGAGATGCTGTTACACCAGTACCGCATGGCACGTCTCGGTGCGATGAGTGATGCAATCGCACATCAATGGAGTCAGCCTTTGATGCGTATCAATGCACACCTTTTGGATCTGGAAGCTTGCGATACGAACGATCATAAGCAGAAGCAATTGATGCAGAGTAAAGTCGATCGTATCGCCGAACTAACCCAATATATGGCGCAGACCCTACAGACCTATCGTAAGGTTTTCGAAACAAGGTTTGAGCCCGAATCGCTACACCCTTCCGAGGTCTTTGACGAGGTTTTGCACTTAATGTCGCATCGCACAAAAGAGGTGCGCGTAGAGAAACATTGCGACAAGCAGTGCACGCCTCGGCTCGCTAAAAACGCCTTGATCCAACTCTTTGTGATCTTGGTGGACAATGCACTTGATATCTGCCAAGCGCGCAAGATAGAAAATCCCCGCATCCTCTTTTCCTGCAAAGAGCATAACGGCAAGATCGTGCTATGCATCGAAGATAACGGCGGCGGTATCGCGCCTACGATAGAAGCATCACTTTTTGAGCCCTATACGGGAGAGCGCAAAGCGCAAGGAGGTAGCGGACTTGGGCTTTACATGGCAAAGATCTTGTGCGAACAGCAACTCGGCGGTACGATTTCGGTGCGCAATACCGCCGAAGGTGCGGCGTTTGATATCGTGTTGTGCAAAGGGTGTGACGCTTTGTGACGATTGTATGTTACGATGAGGTGATGAGAGAAGAAGGATAGCTATGACCAAGACACTACAAAAGATGCGTATCCTCTATGCGGAAGATGAGGCGGAGATACGCGAGAGTGTCACGCGTTTTTTGTCGCGGTACTTTGCCGAAGTCTATAGTGCCGCCGATGGTGTGGAGGCGTATGAACTCTACAAGAGACATCGACCCGATGCGGTTTTATTGGACTTGCAAATGCCAAAGATGAACGGTTTGGAGCTTGCAAAGGCGATTCGGCAAGAGGGGCATTACTGCGCTATCGTGATGCTTACGGCGCATACGGAGGTTGAGACGCTTCTGCAGGCTACGGAGCTACGTTTAAGCAAGTATCTTGTCAAGCCCGTTTCGCCCAAGGCGTTTAAAGAGGCGCTAAGTATCGTTGCTCTCGAGTATGAACGTACTTGCGGCGCATGGGTCGATTTGGACGATGGGTTACAGTGGTATCGTGAAACCTTGCGGCTCTATCGGCATGGCAAACTTGTGACATTGGGTGCAAAAGAGCGAAAACTTTTGGCACTGCTGATTGAGAAGCGAGGCGAAACGGTAAGCTACGAAGAGATCATGGTACAGGTATGGGAGGATGCTTGGGAAAAGGAGATATCGTTAGGGTCGGTAAAAAATTGTGTAAGCAGACTACGTAAGGCGGTGCCGGGAATACATGTCGAGAGTATCTACGGCACAGGCTATAGGCTTCTTGGGTAGTTTTATCCCCTTTTTATCTTTTTTTGGCTACCCTTTGCCAAATTTGACAAAAGAGGCGCGATGCTGATAGACGGTCACGGTCGCAAGGTTACCTATCTGCGTGTTTCGGTGACGGAGCGATGCAACTTTCGTTGTCAATACTGCATGCCTGAAAAACCCTTTTCATGGGTGCCCAAAGAGAATCTGCTAAGCTTTGACGAGCTCTTTTTGTTTGTCAAAAGAGCGATGGACGAAGGGATAAACAAGATTCGCATCACAGGCGGCGAACCGTTGTTGCGTGAAGATCTCGACTATTTCATCGGATTGATTCATGCACACAATCCCGATGTCGATCTGGCGATGACGACTAACGGTTACCTGCTTGCCGAAGCTGCCGAGAGACTTAAAAGAGCGGGTCTTAAGCGACTCAATATCTCGCTTGACTCGTTGCGTCCCGACAGGGCTTATAAGATCGCCCAAAAAGATGTGCTGACCAAAGTCCTGATGGGCATCGACAAGGCGATGGAAGTAGGGCTAAAGATCAAGCTCAATATGGTGCCGCTTCAGGGCATCAATGATGACGAGATACTTGATATCTTGGAGTTTGGTAGAGAGTGCGGCATCAAGGTACGCTTTATCGAATATATGGAAAATCGCCACGCCAATGAAGCGTTAAGAGGTATGCACGGCAAGGCGATACTCGAGCGGATCAAAAAGCGCTATACGATCCACGCGCTTGGCAGAGAGGGTACCAGTCCCTCGTTTAACTACCGTATCGAAGAGAACGGTTATGAGTTTGGACTCATCGATCCGCATAAGCACGACTTTTGCGAGAGTTGTAACCGCATTCGCTTGACGGCGGAGGGGTATCTGATCCCGTGTCTCTACTTCGACGAGGCAAAAAGTATTGCAGAGTATGTCAAACGCGGCGACGTCGAAGCGGCGGCAGAAGTCTTGGCACAGGTCTTGCGCGATAAGCCCGAAAAGAACCGCTGGAGCGACGAGATGTTCAAAGACGACATCTCTGCGCGTGCTTTTTACGAAACGGGCGGTTAGATCTACATGTTTTATCTAAGCGAACACTTCTTTTCCATTCAGGGTGAAGGCAGGTATGCCGGTACGCCGTCGTACTTTTTGCGTACGGGCGGGTGCAATCTCGCCTGCCCCGGTTTCGGTGCCGCATATGAAGCGGAAGGGATGTTGCGTTATGGTTGTGATACTTACTTTGCCGTTGATAGCGCTTTTGCCAAATCGTGGCAACGTATCGAAGAGAGCGATATACTCATAGAGACACTGCAATCGGCATTTGAGCAGATCGGCTATCTGCCCGATGTGGTGATCACCGGCGGTGAGCCGTTGCTTTACCGAGAAGATGCGGTCTTTTATCGGATCATCGCATGGCTATTGTCGCAAGGGGTGCGCATCACTTTCGAGACCAACGGAACGCTTGCACCCGATTTTGAGCGCTTTCCGCTCTATGCCGAAGCGGTTTACGCTCTCTCCGTCAAGCTTTCCAATAGCGGCGAGAGTAGAGGGAAGCGCCTTAACTTCGAAGCGCTTCGGACGATCGCGGATCGTGCCAAGGAGTCCTTTTTGAAGTTTACGCTCTCGGAATCGCTCATCGAAAGTATGGCATACGAAGAGATAGAGGAGATCCGTAGCCATGTGCATCATGCGGAAGTTTACTGTATGCCGGTGGGTGAGGGTGTCGAGAGCTTAAGGCGACACGATCGGGCGGTTTTCGACTTTTGCAAAAAACATGGCTATCGCTATAGCGATCGGCTACATATCCGCCTTTTTGATACCACGCAAGGAGTCTAAAGATGTTGATCAAGCGTTCGGAAGTTCAAGAGAGCGTTACGCTCTATAAGATCATGTCACAGACGGTGATCCCAAGACCCATCGCATGGATAAGTACCGAAGACGACGGCGTGCTCAACATCGCCCCCTTTAGCTACTTCATACCGCTAGCCTCCACGCCGCCCACGCTGCTTGTCTCCGTCGGGCACCACAAAAGCGGTGCGCCGAAAGATACCCTCTACAATCTACGTAAGCACGGTCTCTGCACCATCTCTTTGGTCGAGCCTAAAGATCTCGAGAAGATGCACCGAAGTGCCACGCCTCTGGCGCATACACAGAGCGAAGCAAGCACCTATAAGATTGAAACCGAGTCTATCTACGAGGGTTTTCCGCCTATGGTTGTCGATACTCCTGCGGCATACTTTTGTCGTCTGCGCCAAGAGATCGATCTACAAGGACCTACCGTACCTTTGGTGCTTGAGATAGAGGCGATCTATCTTGCCGACCGCATCGTGACGGATAAGGCGCGACTCTCCATCGATTTCGAACCGCTGATGCGCATAGGCAAGAGCTACGCAACGGTAGGCGAGAGGCTGATGCCACAGGAAGAGGGGTAGTGTTTAAGCTGTCTTGATTATAATCGGACAAAACTTATCTTAAAAGGGGAAGCTATGGTGATTCGCAAGCTCTTTAAATTTGAAAATGCTCACATTGTGCGACACTGTACGACGCGACGCTGTAGCGAAAATATCCATGGACACTCGTATAAGGTAGAAGTTTTGCTAGAATCAAACTACCTCGACAACGGACAGATGGTCTATGATTTCGGACTTACCAAGCGTTCCATTAAGACCCTTATCGATAGCTTCGATCACGCCATTACACTCTGGAGCGGTGACGAGAGCGCGTATCTTAAGGCGATGAAACGCTTTAGCAACCGTTGGATAGAGCTTCCCGTTTCTCCGTCGGCTGAGCAGTTTAGTCGCGTCTTTTATCTGATGATCGAACGCGTACTTGCCTGCACCGGTATGCAAAACGGCGAGCGAGAGGTGCGGCTACATAGCGTCATCGTCCATGAGACCGAGACGGGGTATGCGCAAGCCTTTTACGAAGATGCACACAGCGAGCTGATGGGAAAGATTGCCTTGGAAGAGATTTGCTTTTCCGAGCAGGTGATCGCGGAGTGGGACGATCCCGCACTTTGGCAGAAGCTGTTAAAGGGTGAAGTGTTTCCCAATCCTAAAAAGGTATAAGCAAATATTCCGATTGTTATAAAATTTGAGTATAATAGTCGGATAAAAAATAGAAAGGATCAAGAATGAAAAGACTGACACTGCTTTCCGTTGTAACGGCGATGATGTTGCTTAACGGGTGTGGAAATGATGCGAAGCAAGCGGTAAGCGATGCGGCGTCTAAAGCGGCGGAGACCGTCAAAGAGGGTGCGGCACAAGTTGCCGACACTGCGAAAGAGACGGCTTCTAAAGCGGTAGAAGCAACTAAGGAGGCGGCAAATAAGGCGGTCGATACGGCAGCCGAAAGTGCGAAGCAGCTTGCCGAGACGGCTACCGAAAAGGCGGCAAATGCGGCAGCGGCGGTCAAAGAGACGGCAGCCAATGCGGCTGAGGCGGCAAGCAACACCGCTACCAAGGCGGTTGAGGCGACGAAAGAGGCGGCACAAGGGGCTGTTGCCGCCGCTACAGGCGACAATGAACTCGTCGTAAAAGGTAAAAGTATCTATTCTCGATGTGGGGCATGCAAT
>JALWQQ010000072.1 GCA_027083075.1 Campylobacteraceae bacterium | reverse complement strand
CGCGATTGCCGCCTGCGATGCGGGTGCCCTCTTCGGTTTTTGCTACGATGCCGCGCGCTTCGATACTTCGTATCTCGTGCAACGCTAGCTCTTTCTCGACTCTCTCTTCTGTTTTAAGATAGCGGACGATCGCTTGAGAGATCGGGTGTGTACTGCTTGCACAGAGTGCCAAGAGTATCTCATGAGGGAAATTTTCGTAGTAGGTTGCCTTGATGACGCCCGGCTTGCCTTCGGTCAGCGTGCCGGTTTTGTCAAAAGCAAGAAGTGTGCACTGCGCCGTGCGTTCGATCCCTTGTGCCTCTTTAAAGAGGATGCCGCGTTTGGCAGCTACCGAGAGCCCCACAAGTGTTGCCATCGGTGTCGCAAGCCCGAGGGCGCACGGGCAGGCGATGACTACGACGCTAATGGCGACAATGAGTGCCGCTTCGGTATCGTCCGTCGTATAAAGATAGTAGGCGAAGGTGAGTAGGGCGATCGAGAGGATGATCGCCGAGAAGTAGCCCGAGATGCGATTTGCCAAGGCTTCGATGTGCGGTTTTTTGGTCACGGCATCTTCAAGCAGTGTCACGATGGAGTGTAGCAGCGACTCGGAAGCGGGTCTGCTTGCTTCGTAGCGTATCGGTGCATCGAGGCAGATGGCACCGCTGCGTACCTCCTCGCCTTCGGCTCTATAGACCGGCAGGCTCTCGCCCGTCAAAGAGCTTTCGTCAAAGCTACATGCGCCGCTTTTAATGATGCCGTCAATGACTGCTTTTTCGCCTGGCTTGAGTTCGATGAGATCGCCCGCCGTGACGCTATCGACAGAGACGATCGCTTTAGATCCGTCGGCTTTGATCACCGTCACCTCGGTGGGGATCGTCCCCATTAGCGTATCGATCGTATCGACCGCTTGCTTCTTGCTGAGCACCTCTAAGTATTTGCCCACCAAGACAAAGGTGATGATCATCACTACCGAGTCGAAGTAGACTTCGCCGTGCCGAGTGATCATCGCATAGATCGAGTAGAGATAGGCACTGAGCGCCCCGATCGAAACCAACGTGTCCATATTGATCGTGCGGTTTTTGAGTCCGTAGTAAGCGCCGCGAAAGAAGATCCACCCGGAGTAGAAGAGTACCGGTGTCGCCAGTACAAACTCGGCGACATGCAAGATATCTTTAAAGCGCTGCTCGATCCCGCTAAAGTAGCCCGCATAGTTGGCGATCGCCAGCCACATGATGTTCATCATGCCAAATACGGCAACCAAGATGCGTGTGTAGTAGGATTTGCGTCTCTTTTCGGCGCGCTCTTCTTGAAGCGTGGCGTCATAGGGGTAGGCATTGTAGCCGATGGCGCGGATGGTTTCGAAGATCTTCGAGAGCGAAACCGTATCGGGGTCGAAGACGATTTTCGCTTTATGGGTCGAATAGTTGATGCTTGCCTCGATCACCCCGTCGAGTTTGTGCAGTACCTTTTCGTTAAGCCAGACGCACGCCGAGCAGTGTATCCCTTCGATGATGAGGCGGATCGTCAAAAACCCCTCGTCATCTTGCGTGCAGTAGCGGGCGATAAAGTTTTCCGAGTCGACATTCTCACCCGCCGAGTGTCCAAAGCTTTGCGAGGCGGGGTGTAGTGCCTTTTCGCCCACCTTGTCGTAGAAGCTCTCCAAGCCTTCGGCGTGCAGCAGACGATAGACCCCTTGGCAACCCTTGCAGCAAAAGTAGAGCGTTTCATCGGTTTCGGGGTTTTTGTCGGTGATCATCGCCGACTTGTCAAAGTGCAAATGGCAGTGTGCA
>JALWQQ010000071.1 GCA_027083075.1 Campylobacteraceae bacterium | reverse complement strand
ACTATACGCTTCGAACCGATGAGAACGGTAATGTCGACTCTATCGCTTTTTTCGACGAACTCGATAACAAAGTGCAGATCCTCTTTACGAAGATCAAACGCGGTGCAAAGCCTCTGCCCGAGAGCGTAACGAGATGCCGTTACCCCAAGAACTACGATATCATCAAAGGATAGCAGGTGCAACAAAACCTTGTATTGCGGTTGAGTGATCCCGATACGATGATGTTTTTGGCGGGTATCGCCGCCGTGATCGTGCTCTTTATCGTTTTGGTGAGCATCGTAGCGAGTCTGCGTATCAAGCACTACAAGGTGCGCTATAGAGAGCTCAAAGAGGCATTGGCACAACGTAGCGAAGAGTTGTCACAACTGCAAAAAGAGCTCAAAAGCGCACACGCAACCGTAGCGCGGCAGGAGGGAGAGCTTGCCCGCTTTGAAGAGACCAAAAAGCGGCTTTCCGATCTGGAAGAGGCGCACGCGAAGTTGCAGAGACAAGAGGCGTCATTGCGACAAAACTACGAAGCGCTTAAGGCGCAGCACGACCGACTCGAGGGCGCAAACGAAACACTCGGCAAGGAGCTGGAGCGTCTTAAGGGGGAGATGCAACGCATCGCCGAGGAGAACAACAAGCTTCGCATCAACAATGCGCGCTTGTTGATGAAGTTGGACAAAGAAGAGAGCAGATGAGAGCATTGCAACACATTACATATACCGATGCGCTTGCCGAGCTGCAAGAGAAGAAGGCATTTAAGCGTAACGGTAAGGTCAGACGCAAGTTTTATGAAAAACAGATGCTACACCTGCATCGCGAGCTGGTCAAGTTGCAGCAGTGGTGCATCGAGACAAAACAGCGCATCTTGCTCATCTTCGAGGGGATCGACACGGCGGGAAAAAGCTCTACCATCAAAGAGATCAACCGCTACCTAAACCCCCGTAAAGCGCGTTCGGTCGCGTTACCGAAGCCGAGTGACGTCGAGGCGGGACAGTGGTACTTTCAACGCCACTTCAAGCAACTACCCAACCCTTCCGAGATGGTCTTTTTCGATCGCAGTTGGTACAACCGTGCCGGCATCGAGCAGGTCTTCGGCTTCTGTACGCCCGAGGAGCATGAGCGCTTCTATCGACAAGTCAACGAAGTAGAAGAGATGTTAGTAGAAGAGGGTATCCTCTTTTTCAAATTTTATCTATCGATAAGCAAAGAGACGCAGGCGCGCCGCATCAAGGACAGAGAGCAAAATCCGCTCAAAAGCTGGAAGCTTAGTGCATTGGACTACAAATCCTTGGAGCGTTACGAGGAGTATGTCGCATTGCGCGATAAGATGTTTGCGCTTTCGGGCACCATCTATGCGCCGTGGTGCGAACTTAAAGTCGATGACAAGAAGCGTGCGCGTCTCAATGCCGTACGTTATCTACTCTATAACATTGACTACAAAGACAAGGACAAGCGACTGATCCAAGGGGTGGACGAGGCGATCGTCACACTACACAATGCCTCCGTCTAATCTTTCGGCTTGCCGATCGCTTCGAGGCTGCTTTCGAGTTCTTTGACAAAGTTCTCTACCTTTTCGCCGAGTGTTTCGATAAAGCTTTTCGTTTTACCAAGATCGATATCGATCTTTTCGTTCTCCACCTTGATGCCGACCCGGTCGCCGAGATCGACTTTACCCTCTTCGATATCTTTTTGAAGCTTTTGCGCTTTTTGTGCCAAAGTTTCGCGCAGTGCGTCGAAGAAACCTTTGGTCTTGGCGATATCGATGCTGATCTTGTCATTTTCGATATCGATACCGAGTTTTGAAAAGAGCTCTGTGTGGGTATCTTTTGGCATTTTTTTCCTTATCCTTGTTTGGTATATTATAAGTGTAACATAATTTGTAGAGAGCTTTTGCTACTATATCGAGAAATGAAGAATCGTTTGTGTAGACTTCGGTAAACAAAGCAAGGAGTAGGCGATGGCAAAGGTAACGATCTTTCATAATCCCCGTTGTAGCAAATCGCGTCAGGCGCTCAAGCTGCTTGAAGAGAAAGGCGCGGAGGTTGAGGTGGTAAAGTATCTCGAGACGCCGCCGAGCAAAGAGGAGCTCAAAGCGCTCTTGAAGATGCTGGGCATCACTGCGCGTGAGTTGATGCGCACCAAAGAGGCGATCTATAAAGAGTTGGGGCTTAAAGAGGTGGATGACGAAGAGAGGCTGATCGAAGCGATGGTGGCGCACCCTAAACTTATCGAAAGGCCTATCGTTATCAAGGACGGCAAGGCGATCATCGGTAGACCGCCCGAGAAGGTCATAACATTACTGTAGTGTGCTATAATCATATAGCAAGGAGTGAGTCGTGACTGCCATACTAAAAGTAGAAGAGGCGTATGTCGAAGCGTTGGAGTCGTTTGTCTCGACTCTTCCGGAGGGTGCTGTCGTGCTGACGCCTATCAAGCGATCTTTGGATAATGAGTTGCGAGAGAGGATCGATCGCTACAGGCGCGAGGAGATGAAGACAACACCCTTTGAAGAGGGGCTGGATGAACTAAGAAGAGCGATAGTCGATAGATTATGAGGCTAATTAAATCGGAGAGATTTGTCTCAGAGCTTAAGGAGATTGTCGATTTTATAGCAAACGACAACCCCTACGCCGCCTTGACCTTCTATGACGAACTACTTGAAAAAATAGAGGCGATCACCGACAATCCCTATCGTTACAGAATGCGAAAAGCACTGTATGACGAAGATGTCAGGGAACTGATCTTTAGGGGCTACACGATTCCTTTTTTGATAGATAGACAGAGAGAGCAGATCGTCATTTTGGGTATCTTCAACCAAAACCTTTGGGAATAAATGTGATAAAATCACGCAAAGATTTTAAAAGGCTCAGCAGTGTTATCTACGGTAAATCTTACGCAGCGCTACGGCAAGCGCGTGCTTTTTGAAAATGTCAACATTACCCTCGATCGCGGGAAGCGATACGGACTCATCGGTGCTAACGGCGCGGGCAAGTCGACCTTTATGAAGATCCTTGCGGGCGAGTTGGAACCAAGTGAAGGCGAGGTGCAGATACAACCCGGTCTCAAACTCGGTATTTTGGGGCAAAACCAGTATGCCTTCGAGGAGTTCACGCTCAAAGATGCGGTACTTTACGGCAACAAGCGACTCTACGAGGCACAAAAAGAGAAAGAGCGGCTCTACATGGAAGGCGACTTCGAGAGCGATGAGGTCAATAACCGCTTAGCGGAGCTCGAGATGATCTGCGTCGAAGAGGATCCGACCTACGAGAGTGATGTGCACATAGAGCGTCTGCTTACCAAACTCGGTTTCCCGGTAGAGCAGCACGATGCATTGATGAGTACGATCACGGGTGGCGATAAGTTTAAGATCCTCTTGGCGCAAGTACTCTTTTATAAGCCCGATATCTTGCTGCTTGACGAGCCGACCAACAACCTCGACATCGAAACGATCGCATGGCTTGAAGAGGAGCTGAAACGCCACGAAGGTACGCTCTTGGTCATCTCTCACGACAGACACTTTCTCAACAGTGTCGTGACGCATATCCTCGATCTTGATTTTCAGACGATCCGAGAGTTTGCAGGCAACTACGACGAGTGGTATATCGCCGCCAATCTTATCGCCAAGCAGGCGGAGATGGAGCGCCAAAAGAAACTCAAAGAGAAGGCGGAACTGGAGCGCTTTATCGCGCGCTTTAGCGCCAACGCTTCGAAGGCAAGGCAGGCGACCTCACGCCAAAAGCAGCTCGAAAAGCTTGACATCCAAGAGATCAAGCTTTCAAGCAGGCGCGATCCCGCTATCTTCTTCAAGCCACATCGCGAGATCGGCAACGAAGTACTTGAAGTATCGAATATTTCAAAAGCGTATGGTGACAAAGCGGTACTTCGCGACATAAGCTTTAAGGTCGGCAAGCACGATAAGATCGCCGTCATCGGTGCCAATGGGGTCGGCAAAACGACGCTTATCGAGATCATCATGGGCAACTTGGAGCCCGATAACGGAAGCGTCGCATGGGGCCAGACGGTCACGCCGACCTACTTTCCGCAAAATACCACCGACATTATCCGAGGTGAAGAGAGTTTGCCGCAATGGATACAGGGCTTCAATCCCAAATGGCACATCGACGACATTCGCAAAACACTTGGACGCATGCTCTTTAGCGGCGAGGAGCAAAAGAAGCGTGTCGGAGACTGTTCGGGGGGCGAAAAGCACCGTGTGATGATGGCGAAGATGATGATGGATAGCGCCAATTTTTTGGTACTTGATGAGCCCAACAACCACCTCGATCTCGAGTCGATCGTCGCACTCGGCGAGGCGCTACACCGCTACGAGGGCGGCGTCATCTGTGTTACGCACGACCGTGAGCTTATCGACGCTTTTGCCACACGCATCATCAAGATAGAAAACGACGGAACCATCACCGACTTCGAGGGAGACTACGAAGCCTATATAGAGAGGTTTGGAAACGAAGGGTAGTTACTCGATATTGGTAAAGACCTCTTGGACATCGTCATCCTCTTCGAGTTTGTCGATGAGCGCTTCGATCTCTTCGAGCTTCTCTTCTTCGAGTGTGATTTGTGTATTGGCGACATAGACGATCTTGGCGCTCTTGACCTCTATGTTTCTCTCTTCAAGCGCTTTGCTTAGCTCACCGAAAGAGGTAAATTCACCGTAGATGCGTACGATCTCTTTGTCGTCGCCCACCTCTTGCGGTTCGACATCCTCTTCGATCTCTTCGAGTCCGTAGTCGATGAGGTCGAGCTCTAACTCTTCAAGGTCGATATCTTCGGGTTTGTCAAAGATAAATTGCGCTTTTTTGGTAAAGATATAGTTTAATGAACCCGAAGTGAGCAGTTCGGCGTTGCCGCGTCTGAGTGCGGCTTTGACATTGGCGACGGTACGGGTGTTGTTGTCGGTTGCCGCCGTGATGATCATCTGCACACCGTAAGGCGCTTTGGCTTCATAGACGATCTCTTTGATGTCCGCCGCATCTTTGTTGAACGCACGTTTGATCGCCGCTTCGATATTCTCTTTGGGCATATTTTGCGCTTTGGCGTTAGCGATCGCCGTACGCAGCTTGGCGTTCATCTCGGGATCGGGGCTACCGCCCTCTTTGGCGGCGATGGTGATCATGCGTCCTAGCTTGGGAAAGAGGCGCGACATCGTCCCCCACCGCTTTAGTTTTGCCGCTTTGCGGTACTCAAAGGCTCTACCCATCGTTTTTACCTTTTCTTTGTAGTTGCGTAATTATACTTTAGAAGTTATTAGAGCAGAGGGGGATAGCGGCTATTGTTGCGCCGCCGAAAAGAGTGCACTTAGATCGACGAAGAGTTGCGGATGCTCGCGTTTGATGTCGGCGATCAGATCGTCAAGGTTGACAACAGTGCTTGCGCCTTGACTCTCTTCTGCAGCTTTCTCTTTGATCTTCTCCATCGCGACAACCCAGACGTCCTGAAAATCTACCGGCGTATGTTTCCAGATCGCCTTTTCAAGCTTGAGATGAAAGTTTTCTCTGGCGCTCTCTTGTAGCGCTTGCAAGATCGCCGCCGCCTTGTGCGCATCTAACGCGACATAGAGTTTGTCCTCGTTCTCTTTATCGTGTATAAAGATCGGTTCATCCGTCTGCCACTCTCCGTTTTGGGCATCTAAGAGGATCCGTTTTGTCTCGGGATCTCTTTGCATCGTAAAGATATGCTTATCTTCTTTTTCGTATCCCAAGCTTTCGGAGAGAATGTCGATACGTCGTGTGATGGCATCGTTTTTCTTTTTCTCATGCATCGTTCACTCCTTTTTACTCTATTATCATACCCAAAGAGGTGTCAAAAGTGTGCAACTTAAGTTCCAAATCGTATTTTAGCCCTTTTGAAGTACAATACGCCATACATTTAAAAAAGGAACTTCTATGGAAACTCTTCCTGCATGTCCGCAATGCGGTAGCGAATATACCTACGAAGACGGCTCGCTCTATATCTGCCCCGAGTGTGCGCACGAGTGGAGCAAAGAGGCAACACAAGAAGAGGAGAGCGGCTTAATCGTCAAAGATGCCAACGGCAATATCCTTCAAGACGGCGATACCGTTACCGTTATCAAGGATTTGAAAGTCAAGGGCAGCGCAAGCGGTATCAAGGTCGGCACCAAGATCAAAAATATCCGCCTCGTCGAGAGTAACGACGGACACAATATCGACTGTAAAGTCCCCGGTGTCGGCGCGATCAAGCTCAAGCAGGAGTTTGTGAAGAAGGCGTAAGTGCAAGTTATGTATAGTGGTAACGACAAGCGACTATCTCTATCGTCGACTCGTTCACCCTGTACACAAGTCTATGCTCACCGGTAATTCTTCGTGACCAAAACCCTTTGAGCTGATGCCTTAATGGTTCCGGTTTGCCCAAGCCTTCGAATGGATCTCTCAATATCTCTTTGATAAGTCCATTGATCTTCTTTGTGATCTTCTTGTCGTACTCTTGCCAATAGAGATAGTCCTCCCATGCGTGAACGGTGAAAATCAACTGCATCTATTGTAAGTCATCAATAGTTTTTTCGATCGTTTCACCGCGTTGCAATTGAGCAATCGATTCTAGCAGACGTTTTGCGTTACTTGGATTGCCGAGAAGGTATTGCGTCTCTTTTAGTGCATTGTACTCATCCAGTGGGATAACAACGATGTTTTCGTTGCCTTTTCGATGGATAATGACTTCTTCTTGGTCGCGATAGACAGTTTCGAAAATAGATTTTAGATTGTTTCTTGCTTCGGTGATGCTCACTACTTGCATGGGATTCCTTACGTTTTATTGCACATTATAACATATCTTTTATTGTCCAATCCAAGAAATCACCCGTGTGACCAAGAGGATATTTGGTAAGATGACCGTATGAGCCAAGCAAGCTTTGCTATAATCTCGGTCATGCAAATCGACGAAGTTTTAAAGCAGATCGAAACATCGCCTGCGGTGATGCTCTACTTTTCGGGTGAGCACTGCAATGTCTGTCATGCGCTTCGCCCTAAGATCAAGGCGCTTTTTGACGAGAAGTTTCCCAAGGTAGCGCAGTTGTGGCTCGATGCGCATGAAAATCCCGAACTCTCCGCGCACTTTCAAGTCTTTAGCGTACCGACACTCATCGTCTTTTTGGACGGCAAAGAGTTTATACGCGAAGGAAGGGCGATGAGCCTTGCGGCACTCGAAGCGAAGCTCTCGCGACCTTATGAGATCTTTTTCGGATAGCGGCTACTCTTGCTTTGCGGCGATCGAGAGGTTTTCGAACTTTTTGCGTTTGAGAATGTCTATGAGTCTGATAAAGTAGTCGAATTTGGCGCTTTTGTCCATCAGTAGCGTCACGCTGTCTTTGTGGGCATCGAGTG
>JALWQQ010000070.1 GCA_027083075.1 Campylobacteraceae bacterium | reverse complement strand
CCGTGATCTGCGATTCGCCCACCACCAAAGAGTCGAGCGACGAGATAACGCTAAAGAAGTGACCTACCGCCTCTTCGTGATCATAGACCTTCGCCGCCGTTTTGATCTCATAAAAATCCACACCGCTATGCTGCGCCATGAGCCCCAATACCGAATGGTAGGAAGCAAAGTTATCACGCGTAGCAAGCACCAACTCGACACGGTTACACGTCGAGATCACAAACGCCTCTCGTATAAAGTCAAAACTCAAAAGCTGAGAGAGAAAGCTACGCTTCTGTTCGTCGCTCGAAAACGCCAGCTTTTCGCGAAGCGCTTGCTCACAATGTTTGTGCGAAAAGCCGATCACCTGATAGTTCATCAAAAGCTCCTCTCGACCATCTCGGAAGCGATACGCGCCAGACGCGGCTCATTCTCCGCTTCCATCGTCGCCGTCGCCTCTTTTGCCAATCTTTTCGCCTCTTCGACGCAGCGTGCCACGACACCCTCTTTATGCATCCTGTCCAATATCCATGCTCTCTCTTGTGCTTGCAGATGCTTACCGTGGGCGGCGCGAAGTCTTGCTTGCCCCTCGGCATCAAGAGCCTCGTAGAGATAGATATAAGGCAGCGTCGTTTTACCCTCGGCAAAATCGTGCATCGCAGGCTTGCCGAGTACCTCTTCGTTTTGGGTGATGTCCAGCAGATCGTCGATCATCTGAAAAGCGATGCCAAGCTTCCTGCCGTAACGCCCGTAGATATTTGCATCTTTTCCCGCCAAGATCGCGGCACTCGCGGCACTCGCTTCGATCAGCGAAGCGGTCTTTTGCCAAATCATCTGCAGATAACGCTCTCGATCGGGCATAAAGCGCTTCGAAAGCGTTACATCTTGCAGCTCTCCGATACTTAGTTGCACGACCGCCTCTGCGATCGTTTCGGCGATACGTTTGTCGAGCTGCGAAAGGGTGGCAAAGGCTTTGGCGTAGAGGATATCGCCGAGCATGATCGCACTTTTGTTGCCGTAGATCGCATTGAGCGAAGGTTTGGCGCGACGCATCATCGCATCATCGATGACATCATCGTGCAGAAGGCTTGCGGCATGCACCAGCTCTACGATCGCCGCCAAAGTAACGGCGCTCTGCCCCCCGCCGGCAATGATGCCGATCAACTTGGCACGCAAACGCTTGCCTGCGGGCAACTTGGCATAGAGCGCGGCTACCGCCTCGGCGTTCGTGCCTGCAACCAGTTGGGATATTCTTCTCTCTACCGCGTCCAACATCCGCTTCTTACTCACACTGTGTGACGATGTTTCCCATCAGTTCAAGGTAGATATCGTTTGTCAGGGTATCCAAGGTACCGTCTACACTCATCGCGGGGATACGCCGATCGATCTCGTCGAGCTTCCCCTCCTCTTCGAGGATCTGCTCTGCTACCGCCAAGCGCTGAAAGATCTTCTCTATCTCTTTTTCAACGATATTTTGGTTTGCCGTACGCGCGATCTCGAAAAAACTCTGCTTCGGTGACTTGTTTGTCATAAAATCATCTTCATCATCATCAAAACCGAAGATATGTGCCATGATGCGATCCTTTCTACAGAGGCGCTTTGCAATATGCGAGGTATTATAGCTTATGCACCGCACAACTTAGCTTATGCAAGTATCGATGTTGGGGTCAGACCCGCAACGACAACGCTAAAGCATTGTCATTGAGGTTATTTTTCAATGGGGTCAGACCCGCAACGACAACGCTAAAGCATTGTCATTGAGGTCAGACCCCCTGCCCCTTATACACATCTGACGCTGCCGACGATA
>JALWQQ010000069.1 GCA_027083075.1 Campylobacteraceae bacterium | reverse complement strand
TTACCACCCTACCCCAGAGGCGCACACCTCATCACCGACAAGATCATCCCGCACATCGAAGGGATCACGACGGGCATCGCGCATCTCTTTTTGCAGCACACCTCCGCCTCGTTGGCGCTTAATGAAAATTATGACAGTGACGTCAGAGGCGATACCGAACGCTTTTTGCGCCATCTTATTCCCGACGGCTGGCACGGCTTTCGCCATACCCTTGAAGGCGACGACGACATGCCCGCACATCTCAAAAACATCTTGATCGGCGCTTCGTTAACGATTCCCATTAGTAGCGGCACTTTGGCACTGGGTACATGGCAAGGCATCTATCTGCTGGAGCATCGTGAAGATGGTGGCAGTCGTCGTCTATTGATTACCCTAATGGGAGAGGCGTGATGAAGATCGTCTTTTTGGATGCGGCAACGGTAGGAGAGGATATCGATCTTTCACCTATTGAGACATTCGGCAAACTTACGGTTTACGACACCACCGCCCCGTCGCAGTGCGCGGCGCGTATCGCAGATGCCGAGATCGTGATCACCAACAAGGTGGTCTTGGATGCCAAGCTTCTGGCGCAAGTACCCAAGCTCAAACTGATCTGTGTCGCCGCTACGGGGATGAACAATATCGATCTTGAAGCCGCCAAAGCGCGCGGTATCGTAGTCAAAAACGTCAAAGGGTATTCGACACGATCGGTAGCGCAGCACACCTTTGCGATGCTCTTTTATCTACTCGAAAAGATGGCCTACTACGACCGCTATGTCAAAGAGGGCGCTTGGAGTCAAAGCCCGATCTTTACCCATATCGCCAAACCCTTTTTCGAGCTACACGGTAAAGCGTGGGGGATCATCGGCATGGGAGCGATCGGGCAAGAGGTAGCCAAGCTTGCTACCGCTTTTGGTGCAGAGGTAAGCTACCACTCTACAAGCGGCGTCAACCTTCGCCACGCCTACCCGCATAAAAGCTTGGAGTTTATCCTCAAAGATAGCGATATCGTCTCGATCCACGCCCCACTCAATGAGAAGACCTATGACCTCCTCAACGAATTTAACCTGCCCTATCTTAAAGAGAAAGCGATCCTGCTCAATCTCGGTCGCGGCGGTATCGTCAACGAAACCGATCTGGCATTCGAACTTGACAGACGCGAGATCTATGCCGGACTCGACGTGCTAGCACACGAACCCATCGAAGAGAGCAATCCGCTCAATTTCATCACCCACAAAGAGCGTCTGCTTATCACGCCGCATATCGCATGGACAAGCATCGAAGCACGCAAGCGATTGATAGAAGCAATTGCGAAAAATATACATAGCTTTGTGGAGTAAAAGCGCTTAGCGTCTATCGATAATAAAAAAAGACATTTTAAGTTGTGGTATAATTTATAAAACAAATCTTTTTTGGAGAGAAACGATGGTGTCCATCGAGAACTTGAAGCCGCTTATCGTCGAACGCCTCAAACCGTTGGCACCTGAAAAAATCATTCTTTTCGGCAGCTATGCTCGTGGAAAGCAAACACCCCAAAGTGATATCGATCTGTTTATTATCAAGGATATAGACAAAAAAGAGGCGAGAGGCTTCAAGATCGCCCTAAGAAGAGCGACAGAGGATCTGGTTGAGCGCTATGGTATCGGTTTCGACTTCATTGTTGCCAATCGTGATCTACTCAACGAAAGAGAAGACTATTTTTACCGCAAAGAGATAGCCGAAGAGGGGCAAGTACTCTTATGAATAAGCAGGCGGCGATCGAATGGCTACGCATCGCTTATCACGATCTCAAGTCGGCACAGATTCTTTTTGACGCCGATCACTATACCGACAGTATCGGTTGCGACCTACAGCAAGCGATAGAAAAGAGGTATCCAAATCCAAACTACCTCTTGCCTGAAAAAGATGAAATTAAAGAAGTGCTTCGATTTGCCGAAACATTCCTAGTGCGTATTTGCAATGCGTTGTCGATAGATTCCAATGAAATTGACGATTAGAACCCCTTGGAGTTAAAAACAAATGCAAACCTATACTCAAAAAGCGTTACCGTGTAACACATACCAACATTCCTCATTCCTCATTCCTCATTCCTCATTTGAAACATTCCGCAGGAGTGTTTCATGGTAGACGTACTCGTTATCGGTAGCGGCGGGGCGGGGCTCTCCGCTGCGATAGCCGCCAAAGAAGCTGGTGCCGAGAATGTCACAGTGGCAACCAAACTCTACCCTACCCAAGCGCAAACCTCGATGGCGCAAGGGGGCATCAACGCCGCACTCGGCAATGTCGTAGCTGACAGCATCGAAGCACATATCGCCGATACGCTCAACGCCGCCAAAGGCTTGGGTGATAAGGAGGCGATCGAGATGATGTGTCGTTTGGCGCCCGAAGCGATCGCCCGTCTGGAACGGCTCGGCGTGCCTTTTTCACGCAGAAAAGCATCGCAAAGCGATGCCTACCAAAACCCTTCACCCTTCACTCTTCACCCTTCACTAAAAAGCATCGCGCAGCGACGTATGGGGGGCGCGTCGGCGCCGCGTGCCTGTTATGCGCAAGACTATACGGGACTCAAGATCCTACACACCCTTTACGATCATGCATGGGGTTTGGGCGTAAGGTTTTTGCATGAGCATCTGCTCTTGGCGCTGGAGCCGCATCGTGCCTACTTCTGGGATATTCGCCAAGGCAACATCGTCACCGTAGATGCCAAAGCGATTGTCTTGGCAACGGGCGGTTTCGGGGCGATCTACCACGGGCACACAACCAACCTCTACGGCGCGACGGGTGACGGGCTTGCGGCGGCGTACCGTGTGGGAGCGACCCTGAGCGATCCGGAGTTTGTACAGTTTCATCCGACAGGGCTCTATAGCTCCAATATCCTTATTAGCGAAAGTGCGCGTGGCGAGGGGGGGTATCTGGTCAACGAAGCAGGCGAACGCTTTGTGGACGAGTTGGCACCGCGCGATGAGGTGGCGCGTGCGATTTTTGCACAGATGCAAGAGGGCAGCAAGGTCTATCTCGATCTCAGGCACATAGGCAAAGAGAAGCTCGAAGCGCTTTTGCCTCAAGAGATAGCATTGGCACGCTTGCACGAAGGGATCGATCCTGCCGAAGCGTTGTTGCCGATCAAACCGGTGGTGCACTATACGATGGGCGGTATCGAAACGACACTAAAGACAGAGGTAAGAGGTTGCGAAGGACTTTTTGCCGCGGGCGAATGCGCCAATATGCATATCCACGGTGCCAATCGTTTGGGGGGCAATAGTTTGTTAGAGATCGTTGTCTTTGGCGAGATTGCCGGCAAAGCAGCGGCAGCCTATGCCAAGGAGTACGACAATTCTGTGCCGATAAGCGATCGAGCAGATGCTTTAACGCAGCGTATCCAGAAGATCTGCGACCGCAAAGGAGGCGAAAACCTCTATACACTACGCCGAAAACTCGGTGATCTGCTCTATAAAAAGGCGGGCATCATTCGTTCCGCCGAGGGCCTTAAAGCGGCACAAGCGACGCTTAATGATCTCAAAGAGAGATCACAAGCGATTAAACTGGGTGATAGTAGCGTGCAAAACAACCAAGCGTTGGTAGAGTATCTGGAGTTTGAAAACGCATTGTTACTTGCCGAACTGCTGATCGAGGCGGCACTCAAGCGTCAAGAGAGCCGCGGTGCACACTATCGTGAGGATTTTCCCGAAACCAACGATGCCTTTGCCTACCACATCGAGGCGAAACAAGGAGGGGCGGATGATAACGCTTAAGATCGAACGCAACGGCACGATAGAGAGCTTTGAGGTAAGCGAGGGTCAAACGCTCTTGTCGGCACTTTACGAGATCAAAGAGAGATACGATGCTACGCTCACCTTTGCGGCGGGCTGCCGCGCCTCGGTCTGCGGTACCTGTGCCGTGCGTGTCAACGACAAAGAGGTGCTCTCTTGTGCGCATATGGTATGCGACGGTGACATGGTGGCGCCGTTGCGTTTTCACCCGCTTTTGCGCGATCTGAAAGTAGATAAAAGCCAAGCGCTCAAGAGCTTGAAGCGTAGCGAAGCTGTCTTGCATCGTTACACGGAAACGGCACTCACCCCCGAAGATGCAGAAAAAACGGAACGGCAGACCGACTGCATCCTCTGCGATAGCTGCTATTCGGTCTGTCCCGTTTTGGCGGTAGAGGAAAATTTCTTGGGACCCTTTGCCCTGACACGTGCCTATCGCTATGCGATCGATCCAAGAGAAGCGCAGAGCCAAAGCATCATCGATGCCATTCAAAACAAAGGCGTGTGGGACTGCACGCTGTGTGGCGAATGTACCGCCGTATGCCCCAAAGGGATCGATCCCAAAAGCGATATTTTGCAGTTGCGAACGCTGAGTGTACAAGCAGGCTATAACGATCCCAACTTCACGACGCAAAGTTTCGGTACGCCCGATTTTAGCGGGGGATTTGGCTTCTAATCTACTTCGGTAATCTTATCAAAGCTTGACGTGGCACGGATCTTTTTCTCAAACCGATCAAGTAGTTCCAAAAGTGATTTAGAGTTCTTTTTAAGTAATCCGAAATAGTAAAGCGCCTCTTCCTTCTCTTTAGCCGTTATGGTTTTACTGTTGAATGTCATGATCTTTTGAAGCAATGAACGCTTTTCAGGCATAATGAAATAGAGTTGGTAAATCTTGGCGTAATTGTCGTGTAGCGCATCATGATAAAACTCTATCTGCTCGATAATCTCTTTAAACTCTTCATTGATACGAAGCTGCATGCCGCTACCCTCATAAAGCCACTTGCCAAATACACACGAGGTCGACTCAAGAGGGATAAACTCCTTATCGACAGGAAAGCCCTCGATAAGGTGTTCAGCACGTTTCACCCAACGCGTATGCGCTACCTTCGCCTTATTGAGCTCTTGCAACACAGTTGTTTTATTTAACATTCCCTACCCTCCATGCGGAGTCTTTTGGGCAGTAGTATAGCACAAAGCGTTCAAAAATGGAAATTTGAAAAGATAAGTAGAGAAAATATTTCTCTATTTTGGGACGCTATAGCGCCCTCGGATCGACGATCTTGCCCGCGATCGCGCTGGCGGCGGCGACGGCAGAGTTGGCAAGGTAGATCTCCGAAGTGCGCGCGCCCATACGTCCGACAAAGTTGCGGTTGGTGGTCGCTACACAACGCTCACCGTCGGCAAGGATGCCCATATAGCCGCCCAGACATGCACCGCAGGTGGGGTTGCTGACCACCGCGCCCGCTTCGATAAGCGTGTCGATGAGCCCCTCTTTTTCGGCTTGCATAAAGATGCGTTGCGTCGCGGGCGTGACGATCATGCGCGTATGTTTGGCGACGCGTTTGCCCTTGACGATCTCGGCGGCGATGCGCAAATCTTCGATACGCCCGTTGGTACAACTGCCGATCATCACCTGATCGATCTTCAAATCGTCCGCAACCGCCTGCTCGATCGGTTTGCCGTTGCTCGGCAAGAAGGGATACGCAATGACAGGAGAGAGCTTCGCCACATCGATCTCAACGACTTGTGCATACGAAGCATCCTCGTCGCTATAGTGGATCTTCGGCTCGGCGCGCAAACCGCCGTTGAGTTTTGTGCGCTCGTCAAGGTAGGCTTGCGTGATCTCATCCACCGCGATGATACCCGACTTCGCGCCCGCTTCGATCGCCATATTGCACATACTGAAGCGGTCGTCCATACCGAGATATTGCAAGCTATCGCCCGTGAACTCGAGCGCTTTGTAGAGCGCGCCGTCCACTCCGAGGATGCGAATCAGCTCCAAGATGATATCTTTACCGTAGATATGCTTACCGGGCTTACCTTTGAGTACCACCTTGATCGTCTCGGGCACTTTGAACCAGTTGCCGCCGGTGATCATCGCAAACGCCAAATCGGTACTTCCCATACCGGTACTGAAGGCACCCAACGCGCCGTGCGTACAGGTATGACTATCGGCACCGATGATCACATCGCCGGGTACGACAAGTCCCTTTTCGGGCAAGAGCGCATGCTCGATCCCCATATCTTTTTCGTCAAAGAAGTACTTCAGATCGTGCTTTACCGCAAAATCGCGGCTGATCTTGGCTTGGTTCGCCGAAGCGATATCTTTGGCGGGAATATAGTGATCCATCACGATACAGAAGTTGTCGGGGCGCGCCAGCTTCGTCGCGCCGCTCTCTTCGAAGGCGCGGATCGAAATAGGCGTGGTGATGTCGTTGCCAATGATCATATCGATATCGACGCGCACGATCTCGCCCGCTTTAACTTCGCGTCCTGCGTGTTCGGAGAAGATCTTTTCGGTGATTGTCTGACCCATCGTCGTTTCCTGCTTGAAAAGTAAGCGAATTATATCCAAAATCTTTTACCCGAATCTTGAAATAGCATTCTTTGAATTTGCGTTGTGCTCGCGTTTACGGGGTTTGCAGAAAATTTGAGTCGCACTTGGAAAGTGCGGCGATGATTTTATGCGAAGTCCGTGAATGCAATGACAATGCAAAGTCATGAATGACTATTAAGAGATTTGGGTTTCTGTGTTACAATGCGCGCATGAAACGCAGCTATTTGCACCGCTTGGCACAACGACTATCACGATACAAGCACCTTCTGAGAGCGCGGCGCATCAGCGAAAACGGCATAGAGATCACCTTTGCCGACACTGCACATAAGGCAAGCTACCTTTTCGATATGCGTCGCGGGCACTCGCAGGTCTTCAAGGTCACGCCGCAGCGCCCGATCCAAGACTTTTGTGCCCCCTTCGATACCCTGCTTCACCGCTACCTCGGCGGGGCGACACTGCTCGATGCGACACTGGTGCAAGACGATCGCATCTTACTGCTACATCTTCTTTCCGGCAAAAGCTACAAAGAGCAGAAACTGACATTACGACTGGAGTTTACGGGAAAGCACAGCAACGCTATTTTGTTAGATGAGAACGATACCGTCATCGAAGCGCTGCGCCACATCGACGCCGAGCAATCCTACCGCATCGTACGCCCCAGCGTAACACTCGCACCCTTGCCTGCACGCTCGCAAAAAGAGGACGATCCACTACCTGAAGATTTCGACATCGACGCCTACCTCGAAGCGCGATACCGCGACTTTCACCAAAAGCGCTTAGAAGAGAAAAAACGCCAAAAGCGCCGCAGCATCGAGAAGAAGATCGCTACACTCGATAAGGCACTTGGAGCACTTGCTTCCAAAGAGGAGCTTGAAAAAGAGGCGCAAAAATATGAGGCGATCGCAACCCTTCTTCTTGCCAAGCTTCACCTCATCAAACCCTACGATCGTCAACTCAAAACAGAGGATTTCGAAGGCAATTCCGTAACGATCGCACTGCCGGAGGGGGTCGAAACAACACGGATGGCGGAGCACTTCTTCAACCTTGCCAAGCGCGCTAAAA
>JALWQQ010000068.1 GCA_027083075.1 Campylobacteraceae bacterium | reverse complement strand
AGTTGTCAGACGTAGTAGGGGAGAGTGCTACTTTTTTGTCCTGCGAAGTATACACGTCAATCTCTTTAAAAGCGATTAAGTGCTCTAAGATACCAAGCATAAAGGCGAAGATAATAAAGGAGGTACCACCGTGGCTAAACATCGGCAACGGCAAGCCGACGACAGGTGCCAGTCCGATCACCATAAAGATATTGACCCCCATATAGACAAAGAACAAAAAGGCAAGACCCGCCGCCATCGTCTGTGTAAGCCTATCGTCTTTGTGACGTGATGCGATATAGAGCAGATGTAAGATCAGAAGAATGTAGAGCGATATCACCGTTACCATCCCTTTAAAGCCGAATCGCTCTCCGAGATAAGCGAAGATAAAGTCGGTCGAGGAGACCGGCAGAAACTTCAGCTGCGTTTGCGTAGCGGCATCCTTCTTTTTTCCTTCCATGCCGCCGTTGCCGATGGCAATGAGTGCTTGCCTGACTTGGTAACTCGGATGTGCGATGGCATCTTTGATACGCTTTTTTTGATAGGGTTTGAGTCCATACTGATAAAGCAGCGGTGCACTCAACGCCACGACGACAAAGAGTGTTACCCAGATCTTCCAATTGACACCGACAAGAAAGAGGATGCCGAAGCCCGCGATCAAGAGTACAAGCGCCGTACCGAGATCCGGCTCTTTGGCGATCAGCAAAAAGGGCACGATGATCACCATGCTTAGCTTGATAAAGTCGAAAAGCCCGTAACCGCGTTCATCAGGCGGTTTTCGCGCCATAAGATAGCCCAAAAAGAGGAAGACCGCCACCTTGGTAAACTCCGAAGGCTGTATCGTAAGGTGTGTGCCCGGTATCGCAATCCAGCGTTTCGCGCCTAAGATACTTTTCCCGACGACCTCGACGAGCACAAGAAGCCAGAGATTTACGATGTAAAAGAGCGACGAGAACCACCAGATGATACGGCGCCACGGAATGACAAAGGCGATACCGAAGATCACAAAAGCGATAAAGTAGTAGACCATCTGTTTTTTAAAGAGATAGGGGTGGATCTCTTTGACCAGGGTTGATGAGATGACAAAGAGCGGGATAAGTTGCAAAAAGAGCAGATAGTTAAAGCGTTTGAGTACCCGCTTGTCCCAAAGAAAAAATGCGCGCATTCCCCAACTTTTTTGTGATATTATATCGCAAGATGAAAGAAAAACACTTGCACGGCATAAGATGCTTTGAAAATTTCGGTTACGAAAAACTGATTTGGGGTGTAAGCGAGCGGGTGTCACAAAAACCCTATGGCTTTTCGATGGCGCTCCATACGGGAGAGGAGAGGGAAAAGATACTATCTAACCGTAGCGAGTTTGCCGAAAAGCTTCGCAGATACGGGGTTGCGCACTTTGTTTCATTGCAGCAGTGTCATGGCGATGGGATCGCCTTTGTCGATGAGAGCAAGACAGTCGGTTGGACGGCACAGGAGGAGGCGATAGCGGGTTGCGATGCGGTGATCTGTAGTGCCGAGGCGACGGCAGCAACGGTGCTTACCGCCGATTGCGTACCCGTTTTACTCTGTGCGCCGGAGAGGGGCATCGTGGCGGCGGTACATGCAGGTTGGCGTGGAAGTGCCGCAAAGATCGTTGCCAAAACCGTATCGGCACTTTGTGAGCGATACGATATCGAGAGTCGGGAGCTTGTCGCGCTGATCGCCCCGGCCATAGGCGGGTGCTGCTATGAGGTAGACGAGGCGGTGGCAAAGCATTTTGTCACTTACCCCGAGGCGCTTGTGCATCATGGCGACAAATATCGATTGGACTTA
>JALWQQ010000067.1 GCA_027083075.1 Campylobacteraceae bacterium | reverse complement strand
GTGAAAAAGCGTGCGATCTCATCGGCAAAAACATACTTTTGCGGATAGACCTTTTCGCGGTAGTGGCTATCAGCGCGCAAGAGTGCAAAGCGCCCCTCCTTGCGCAAACAGCGCAGCGCCATGCCGTTATCAGGCGCAAGCGCCGCTATATCGCTGTTTCTAGAAAAACGAAGTGCCTTTTGCAGCCACAACTCTCTATCTTCGTACGCCTTCGGAACCTCATCGTAAAAGAAGTGAGCATTGGGTAAGAGTTTGAGCCGCTCCAGCTCCTCGACCTCTCGCTTTTGGCGCATCAAGAGCAACATGAGCGATGCCTCGAGATAGGGGTCGCTTCCCATCATCCGCTCGAAGTAGTCGATGTGGCTGCCGTCGTTGTTCTCTTCGCCCAACCCCTCGTGCATAAACCATATTTGCGCCAAGCCCTTGCCATAAAAGGGGCTTGCCGAACGGTTGAAGAGGTAACGAAAAAGTTGCAACTTACCGAAATCGCCGACGTCGCCTACATATTTGTTCTGCATGCTCTCATTTTACCCGAATATGCTATAATTCCCATCGCTTTTCATAACTCCCCATCGCTTAACCGGATAAAGCAGGGCCCTCCTAAGGCCTAGCTCGAGGTTCGAGTCCTCGTGGGGAGGCCACCCTTTATTTGATGGCACGGATATAGACTCTTCTTGGTGCAGGATACCCCTCTACGGTCTTTTCGCTATCTTCAGGATCTAAAAAATCTTCCAAACTTTGAGAGTCGATCCATTCGGTCTTGCGTTGCTCATAGGGATCGGTCTTGCGAATTGATAGCACCTCTATCACCTTAAAACCGGCGCGCAAACACCAATTTTCCAACGCTTTGACCGTTGGAATGAAGTAGATATTGGGGATCTTAGAGTAGCGATCGCGCGGTGTAAGCGCCACCTCCTCCTCGCCCTCTATCATAAAGGTGTCTAAAAAGAGCTCACCTCCTTCATTGAGCCCTTTATGAAGTGCCTTGAGCGTGGCGACAGGATCGCTTCGATGGTAGAGTACGCCCAAGCAAAAGATCGTATCGAAACGTTTCTCATAAAGCGGCAGATGCTCCACCCCCAATAGCTCATAAGTGATGCCGCTTTGCACAAAGCGATCGATAAAAGAGAATTGCAAGAAAAAAAGCGCACTCGGATCAAAGCCCGTTAATGAGGCGGGTTTTTGCGCCAGCATCCGAAAGAGGTAGTAGCCGTTATTGCAACCGATATCGGCGACATCTTTTCCTTCGAGGTTCATATGCGGCAGCAGTAGGTTATACTTTACATAGCTACGCCACTCGCTGTCGATAAAGAGATCGTTGATACGAAAAGGTCCCTTACGCCACGGCATCATCCTCTTAGCCAGCGCCTCGTAACGCGATAAGAGCGTCGCGTCGATCGCCTCGCTCTCTATCTCGATCGCATCACCAAGCCCGATGCGACACTGCGCCTTATCGGGAAACGGCAGGGCGTCCAACGCCTCTTTGATCGGCGCGATATTTTTCCACCCCAGCCGCTTTTGACGCTCGTTGCGAATCTCTTGAAGTCTACCCAAAGCACACCTTTTGTTTCGCCATAACGGAACCGAAGTTCCTGCTCCTATCTGACTTTTGCATAAAACCGGACTACTTTAGATGCGCCTTTTTGATCACCTGCCTGAGAACAGGACGATCGCCCGGCATCGTCTTGACATTTTCGATCTTCTTGACCGTCTCTTTACCCTCGATCACTTCGCCAAAGATCGTATAGCCGCCATTAAGCCACGGTGCGGGCGCTACGGTGATGAAAAACTGA
>JALWQQ010000066.1 GCA_027083075.1 Campylobacteraceae bacterium | reverse complement strand
CGACAAAGATCGTATCAAGATACCAGAAGTTTATCGCCGTAAGCGGTGCCGCTTGTGCGATGCGCTCCCATGACCATCCCCACGCCAACGCCTTGGTAACAAGCTCCGGAAAGAGCGAGACAAAGATGGAAAGCAGTACGATAAAAAGCAAAAACCGCACCAGCACCGTCGCGGCAAACACACTTTTGTGGCGTGCCGCGACAAACGAAGGCATAAAGGCTTGCGTAAACGCCCCTTCGGCAAAGATGCGACGAAAAAGGTTGGGAAGCTTAAAGGCGACAAAGAAGAGATCACTCCAGACGGAAGCGCCCAGTGCCGTCGCCATCAAGATATCGCGCAGCAAACCCGTCAGGCGCGAAAAGAGGATGCCGGAGCTGTTGGTAAAGATGGAGCGAAATCTCATCACGACACCTCGGTGTTTATCTCTTGTGGTGTAAAATTGTATCCAAATCGTTCTTGGCTTGCACTATCTCTATAGCTGTAAAGATGTCAATTTGACATTTTTTTTGACACATGTGTCGATAAGCGAGTATAGTAAGTCAAAAGTTTCCAAAGGATAGATCATGATCGTTGCGCTTGAGGGGATCGTCGAACACAAAGAGCCGACACTCTTACATCTCAATGTCGGCGGCGTCGTCTATGAGCTGCTTGTTTCGTTGCATTGCTCGCAAGCACTTGAAAAGAGTGCAAAAAGCCGTCTGCACACGACACAGATCATCCGCGAAGATGCGCATCTGCTCATCGGTTTTGTCTCAAGACAAGAGAAGAAGATGTTCGATACCCTACTTAAGATCAACGGCGTAGGCCCCAAAGTCGCGCTTGCGATCTGTTCGACCTTTACCCCCGAATCCTTCGGCAAGATCGTCACTGCCAAAGATGTCGGGATGCTCAAACGTGTTCCGGGCATCGGTCCTAAGGCGGCGAGTCGCATTTTGGTTGAGTTGGCGGATTTTATCGTCGACGACAGTGCCGATACACAAAGTATCGGCGCATCGCTTCAAGAGGCGACGATGGCACTGGAGTCGCTCGGCTTTAAAAAAGAGGCGATCCGCAAAGCCTTGCAGGGCGCAAGCGGCGACACTGCCACACTGGTCAAAGAAGCACTTAAAAAACTGCAAAAGCTCTAAATCGTTTACCACAGATAGTACCCGATCGAAAAGCCGAGAGAGTCGTGAATCTGCGAATCGATCTCGTGACTATATTCGCTCGTCAGATAGAGTCGTGGTGTTACCTGATAAAAGATCGAAGCGGTAACGACATGATGGATCGGGACATTTGCATAGATACTCTGCGTCAAATCGACTGAAAAGTCGGCATAAAACGTGTCGCTAAAGAAGTGTCCCAGCCCGAGATAGAATGTCGAAGGGTTTTGGAGCCTCTGTGTATCGTTGACATCGCGATTGATGGTATAGGTATAGCCACCGAAAACCGTCGTATCGGACGATAACGAGTAGTTTGCACTCAAGTAGAACTTGATATCGGTGCGATTTCCTTGTCGTTTGCGTGTCGGAAACTTTAGTGCAAAGCCGGGATAGAGACGCAGATCTTTTATCGGTTTGAAGCGCTTGGCAATCTTTAACGTCGTATCGCTTGTTGCATGCAGGTTGTCGTAACTCAAACCGCCCGTACGTGCCGAGAAGAGCCAGTCGTCACGATAATAATTTAGACGCACGGTCACACTATGCTTTTTGTCGATCTCGTTTTCATTTTGCTCTTCATCACGGCTATAGCCGTATCCGAGTTTAACGATCAACGTATCATTAGCGCTATCTTTTGGCAAAAGCAGTACCGACACCGTACATCCGCTTGCATCGACCGTATTCATAAAAGGCGTATCGGGGCACTTATCTATCGCATCGGGTACACCGTCAAGGTCATGATCGGCAGCGAACGCGGCACCACTTGTCAAAAAAGACAATACAACAAACAAAGCAATGCGACTACTCATCTCTATCCTCTCGCTCAAGTTCATCGTGACCACCTTCCTTTTCGACGATATCGCTACGCATTTCGTGCGAAACGGTTTCGTGCTCGACAATCGTTGTGGTATTTTTAGCACCCTTTGGTACGGCTATCTTACCGGGATCTTTTGACTTATGCTTCGCATCAGCCGTTTTTTCGACTTTGGAAAGCGCAGTTCCCTTCTCTTCACCGCCGTTCATCACCGCTTTTTTAAGCCTCTCTATCACCTTAAGTCTCTCTTGTTTGTGCAGGTTGACAAGATGTTTTTTCAGAGCATTCATCAACCTATAACGCTCCTGTGCCGAAGCGTGACGAATCTTTTCGATCTGCTGATCAATGGCGCTTTGTGCATAAGAGGACAAAACGATAACGGCAAAGAGCAAAAGGGTACGCATCATCGCTCTCTCTCCACGGCGGCAAAGTCAAGCTTGACAATAGTACCCTTACCCGGTTCGGACGCGATTTCCAGCCTGATATTTACCTCATCGCAAAGCTTGGAGACGATATGCAATCCCAAGCCAATCCCCCTCTCCTGCTCTTTCTGAAAACGACGCAATACCTTTTCGGTATCTTTGATCCCCTTACCCGTATCTTCGATCGTCAAGACACTTCCGTCTCGTCCGACTATAACCTTACCGTTTTTTTTATTGTATTTTGCCGCATTACTCAAAAGATTGTCAAAAATGCGTATCAATAGCTCACGACTTGTTTGCAGTCGATACTCTTTTTCTCCAAGTTTATCGACAAAATCGATGTCCGGATAGAGCATGGCAATATGACGACTGCGTTGTCGCAATAGTGCCGCAACGTCAACGGGTTCGGTCTGTGTAGGCAAACGAAGCAGAAAACTTTTGAGATTTTCTTGCAACATTACCAGATGATCTATACTTTTTTTGACCTTCTCGATACGTTCGCTCTTGCCGCCCTCTTTCTGAAAAATGGCAATATTAAGCTTCGTCGCAGCGATCGGGGTGTTGAAATCGTGCAAGATATCTTTGACAAATTCGTCATTGAGCCTCAGAGCATTTCGCAGAGGTCTAAGCGCATAAAGGGTAAAGAAAAATGCCATAAGTGCTAACAGGATCGTGGCAAAGACAAAGGCGATCTTGAGTCTTTGCGTCTGCTTTCCAAATGCCGCACGATAGCGATCGATCGGATAAGAAATCTCTAACATAAATTTTTGCGAATCCGGAATCGGAAAATAGGCGCGATAACCGTTGGAAGCGATAAGTTTATGGGTCTTTTTGTACTCCAGCGGCACAAAATCGTAGCCGAATGCTTTACAATCAAGCGTATAGCTGCAAAGTTCCATACGCTGCAAAAGCTTGTCATTGAAGTCACTTTTAGCCTCGCGGTAAAGCTCCCAAAACAGAAGCACTACAAGCGCTTCCATAAGAAAAAAGAAGAGAAAGAAATTTTTAAGAAGCGCCTCTTTTTCATAGTGCTTCAAGCATATATCCTTTACCGCGTATATTGCGCACATTGACATCGAGTCGCTGCTTGATCTTACTGATGGCAACGCGCAATGCACTATCGGAGCCGTACTCCAAACAGTCGTAGAGCCGCTCTTTGCCGACCACCTCGCCGCAGTGCTTTAAGAGCTCGACAAAAACCGCCATCTGCACCGATCCGAGATTGACCACCCTACCGTTTTTACGCACGATCTCGTTTTTCGGATCGTAGCTGACATCACCGTAGTGTAGCAGATCTTGTGTAAATTTTGCACGCACACGGATAAGCAACTCCTCAGGCTCGAAGGGCTTTTTAATATAGTCGATTGCTCCGAGCTTGAAGCTCTCCTCTATGGTTTTAATGTCCTGCAAAGCAGTAATAAAGATCGTCGGTGTCTCGTCCTCGGCATTGCGTAGCGACTCGAGCAGCCTTAAACCGCTGCCGTCGTTCAGGTTGATATCGAAAAGATAGAGATCGTAGTGCGCATCGAATGTCGCATTCTCCGCCTCCTCGACGGAGTAGACCGTCTCGACCGTATATCCTTCGCTCTCTAAAAGGTACGCAATGGTTTCGGAAAGCATCCGATCGTCTTCCAGTAGTAGTATCCTCATCTCTTACCACCTGTAATGTAATGTCGCACCTACAAAATCCGCATCGGACTGCGGTGCTACGCTTAGGCCCTTTTTTCGATAGGGCGTCGCAAAGTACCGAGAAAAGAAGATGCCAAGCAGCGCTCCTGCGACAACATCATGGAGATAGTGTTTTTTAGCATAGACGCGACTGTAAGCGGTAAATGTCGCGGCAAGATAGGCGGGAACGGCGTATTTCCATCCGTACTTTTCGTGAATAAAGGCAGCGCCCGCAAAGGCGCTCGAACTATGACCGGACGGAAAAGAGTACGGCGAATCGCAACAGGGTCGCTTCTCCCTAACGATCCGTTTGAGTATATCGGTTGTTATCACGGTTGTAGCGTAGCTCTTATAGAACTCGAGTTGCCCCTCCTTGTCTCCGGTATAGAGCGTAGCGCCATAAGCGACGGCGGGTATAAGTAACGTCAAGATATCGCCCGCCTTCTCAACTTGACTTTTGGCATGAAGCCACACGCCGAAGAGGAAAAGGGTCAAAAGCATTTTTCCCATAGAAACTCCCGAATAAAACATTTTATTTTCTAACCTATTATTTCATTATGGTATCCATAAATATTGTAAAGTTGTTGTCAGTCACCGCGCGCACCACAGGAGGGGAAGAAAGGAAGATAGGGGGAATTCTCTTTTCACAATGTGATACCACGGTGTGACAACAGCGGATCGAAACAGACGCCTAACCGCCTTTCGATCCGCAAAGCAGACAGTAGCTCTTTTTCATATGAGCCCTCCTTAGAGTTGTTGATTGTAATAGTTATAATTTACAACCCTCCCCGGTGCACCGTTGGCTCCCGTTGCGGTATGACACCGGTTGCAAGCAAAGCGATTAGCATCATGCTGATATCTGGATCTGTTGACCACTTGACCGGTAGCGGTATTGACAACTTGTGGCGTAAAATAGGCTATGTTTTGTACTGCCGTAGGGTAAGCATAGCGATTGCCGGTGCCGTTCCACGCCTTGGCAAAGCGTATCTTCGTACCCTTATCGGACACAAGCTCGATCGTATATGCAGAACTTGCCGCAGATGCCGCGTCGCCGTCTTGTGCATTTTTCTTTGTAAAGATGGTACCTGCAGCACCGAAGCGATTGCTATGACAAGAGAGACAGTTTCGACCTTGATTGTGAACCAAAAGCCCTGCGCCCGCTTGTGTCGAACTGTTGCCGGTCGTTCCTGTTTGCCCGCTTTGTGACGTTCCGCCGGGGTAGTATCCACCCTCGCTACCTTCGAAGCCACCCTCGCTACCTTCGAAGCCGCCAACGCCGTTGATGCCCGTACCGCATCCACACAAGGAAAATAATACCGTGCATCCCAAAACCATGTTAATCAATCTTTTTTTCATCTCAATACCCTTTTTTTGTTAAGCCTTATGTAAGTATACGATATTGCGTGTAAGCGCAGTGTTAGCGCAACGAAACGGTATAATAAATTATTATCAAAATACCCGAATTATAAAAAATATTTAAACTAAATAATTATATAGTAAGTTGTTGCCACCAAGATCCCGACAGTATCAGGAAAAAGGGAGGTAGGGGGAATCTCTTTTTTTGCGTCTTCGGGTTCTTGGGGCAACAGCGGATCGAGGGCGAATAACTAACCGCCCTTCGATCCGCACAATAGACAATATGTCATCTGCATTCTTACCCTCCCTAAACTTTTGTTCTCCACAATTTGCAAAATCTAAAAACGGTTGTTTAAATTTTCTTTAATCGTAGTATAAGATAATCTTCGTAAGCGATTTGTTAGCGAAATGTTAATGGTACAACAAAGCGTGCCTCGCCCAAAACCGGGGAAAAGGAAGAATGCATCACACAAAAGAGAGACAAGTCGGACGAGGCACGAAGCAGCAGGAGGGGTTATTCGCCCCCGTACGGACCGTTATGGCAGTCGTAGCAAGAGACCTGATGTCCTTTCTTAAAGACTCTTCCGAGCATCGTACGATCCGTAAACATTCTTGAAAGCGGCGTACCCCTATAAGTGCTTCCGTGACATGCCGCACACGCTTGGAGATTATATCCGGCAGGTGCTTGGTGGCCATAGACCCATCCGACCGGGTGCATGCCGTGAGGACCGCCGCTAACGGTGTTGGGCACGCTATTGTGACATGCACTACACTCACCGATCGCGCCTGCGTGACCTTGGATCCCTTGAGCCAAGAGATTATCTGCCGTATGCGCAGGATAGATCGCATGGGGACTTCCATGGCACGCCTCGCACTGCAATCCACCGTGACCCCTGCTAAAGCGATAGAGGCTTACACCTTGTGCAGGCGTATCCGGGTTGGTGGCAAAACGGGTATCGACGGCGTGTCTAAGCGTATGGGTTCTCGGATCGATCGCCGAGGTATAGACCGTGCTTCCTTGGTGACACGCCTGACAATTAGGCTCGTCAAACCATCCGTTACGCGTGGGGTTGCCCACATCGCTCATCTTACCGTGACAGCTTTGACACTGCATAATATTATTGCCATTGCTATCTTTACGATCTCCCATTGCGCCACGCAAACAGTTGGTAGTCGCGCCCGGGTGACACATATAACAAGCGCTTCTGTTGGCGATATTGTTCAAGCTCATATTGTTGTCCGGATTGATCACATGAGCATGAAAGCCATGCATTGCTTCCGTAAATGGTTTCACTCCCGGCACTCCCGTGCCCGGCAAAGCATTGGAGCTATGGCACGCCGCACAAAGGATCGGCGTACCCGTCCTTGCCGTCGCTTCAAGTCCCGTAGTATTATAATCGTAACCCGCCTTTTTCAGATCGGCGATGTGAGCACTTACGGCATTGGGGATGCGCTCGTCATGTAAGCGTAGTACATTGTACTTGAAATCCTTTTCGCTATCGTTCATGTCAACCCAGCCGGCTGATGGTCTGGCTGCCGTCACGCCCGAATTGCTGGCATGACACTTTTTGCAATCCATCTCATCGCTAATAGGCAATACCACCTTTGCCGTAGCCAAGACATTGCCCTGCATATCTTTTGCCGTCACCTTTACAAGCGGATAGTAGTTTTTACTACCGTCGTCATTGTAGGGTGTCAACGGGATACCTTCGGCCTCCCACCATTGGTGTGTTGCATTGAATGTAAGCGGTTGCGGTGTCGTACCCGGCGTCTTATTTCCTGCTAACCCGACATCAGGTTGCAGGTTGGATCCCGGGAAGAGCTTGTCGCTATACTGCCAGAAGTTGGTCTTTGTAGCGCTTTTACTATTGATCTTGCCATCCGTTCCTGTCGTTGCCTCATAGGTCAAGACAACACCGCTTGTGATCAAACGCCTGTTGCCAAGATCATGCAGTTGCGCATGCAGGTTATTATAAGGCGGTAAGATCGACCACACGGAGAAGTCGTTGCCGTCCATAC
>JALWQQ010000065.1 GCA_027083075.1 Campylobacteraceae bacterium | reverse complement strand
TCGTATTTTTTATAGTTATGCACCGCCTTGTAGAGGAACTCTAAGTATTTGAAGAGTTGAACCGCTCTTTTTTTAGACCATTTGCGGCTAAGCAACTTAATCCTGTGTACAGGGATGCCCTGTATGATCTCTCGCTCCTCTTGTCCCTCGTCATGAAGTGCGACTACGGTAACATCATAGCCATGCTTGTGTAGAGAGAGACACTCTTTTAAAACGCGACTGTCGTTGACAAAATTGTTCAGTACGATTGATGCAACTGTTGATTTAGAGCGTGACACTGTAGACCTTTTCCCAAACCGCGATATTGTACATCTTCCATAAAAGGGATTTGTTTCGGAAGAGTGTTTCGTCGACATCAAGAAGACGGTTGACAATCGACGATGATTTTATGGCCTCAATCATGTGGTGTTCGTGAGATTTTATCCACATATCCGTCGGCGCCTCGAAACCGAACTTGTCGGTTCTGTAAACGACTTGCTTGGGGAGTAATGTCTCTACGACACGTCTGAGTACATATTTGAGGTAACCGTTTTTAAATTTCAAATCCTCTTTTAAAGAGACCGCACTTTGTACAAATCGATAATCTACAAACGGCAATCTGGTCTCAACCGAGTGCCTCATGGCATTTTTATCTTCATATTTGAGCAGGTGAGGCATATTTCTGAGCATAATTTCTCGTATCTGGAAGTTTTTAAAATCTTGAAATTCAAAAAGGGGATCGAGCCTTTTTCTGTCATAATCTACTTTGATGCGGGTTCTCTTTTTGCGGATCATTTTTTCTGCCCATTTTAAACGGTTTCTAAAGAGTATGACGATCGAATCTCTAACGATACGCTTTTTGCTTAACTTGAATGTCGATAACGCTTTTAGTTCCCGATAGTAGCGCAGCAGTTTGAGTCGATGCAACAGCGAAGCGAAATAGAATGAGAAGTAGGACTCGTAACCAAAAAGTGTTTCATCTCCACCTTGCCCGTCAAGCATAACGATGCATCCCTCTTCTCTTGCTTTTTTCATCACGAAATACTGCATGAAAATAGACGGTCCGCCAAACGGTTCCTCTTGCGTATAGACAACCTCGTCCATATGGCGTGTGATATCTTCGAGTTGGGGTTCGACCACGATCAGATCCAGATCGCAGTGACGTGCAACCGCTTTTGCAAATACGCTTTCGTCGGTCTTTTTTTCAACCGATTTGGCGTGAATGGCTACAAATCTATTGCCGGTTTTTTCTCGGTAACTTTTTGAGGCGATGGCAGCGATCGAGGAGCTATCCAGTCCGCCGCTTAGACACGTGCCTACTTTAACATCCGAGCGCAATCTCAAGGCTATGGCTTGCGTAAGCTTCTCTCTGATCAGGGCGATACTCTCTTTTTCATCGAGCTTATCGATTGCGGAATCTATGCCGATCGTAAAATAGGGTTTTAGCTCAAAGGTATGTGTCTTTAAATCATAAATCAAATTGTGCGATTGCTCTAACTTGTAGACATCTCTAAAAAATGTTTCATTACTATGCTCTTCCAGTCCATACAGAAGGTAGTCGATGAGTATTGTCTTGTTGGCATAGTTGATGTCGAAAAAGGTAATAAGCTGCTTAATCTCCGATCCGAAAACAAACCTATCGCCTACTTGGGTATAGTAAAAGGGCTTGATACCGAATCGATCTCTACTACAAAAGAGTATCTCTTTTGCTTTGTCGTAGATAGCAAATGCCCACATGCCGTTAAAGTGCTCCACACATCTTTCGCCCCATTTGTCATAGGCGGCGAGTATCACCTCCGTATCGGTATCGGAAGAGAAGGTATAGCC
>JALWQQ010000064.1 GCA_027083075.1 Campylobacteraceae bacterium | reverse complement strand
CCTTGATGTAGTAGGCATCGTAATAGCCCGACGAGAGGACAAAGTTGCCCAGCAAAATGCGTCGCTTCACCTCATCTCCAAACCCTTCGCTGCGGGTCTTAAAAAAGAGCGACTCTGTAGAGTCCGATGTCGCGCGATAGCCGTAGCGTACCCCGTCATAACGCGCAAGGTTGGTCGCCGCCTCCGCCGTAGCGACGATGTAGTAAGTCGCGATATCGTACTTGGTATCACCCATCCTCATCGGCACGATCGTATGTCCCTCTTTTTCCAAAAGCGCAACGGTTTGCTTGTACGCCTCTTGCACCTCGGCATCTGCCGCTTCGACATAGTTTTCGACCACCGCAATGCGCATCTTTCTCTCGGGATCGATGGCGGGAGCGATGCGCCCCTCTTCGATATCCGCAGAGGTCGAGTCTCTATGATCATACCCCTTGATCGCATCGTACAAGATCGCCGCATCTTCGACATTTTGTGCAATGGGACCGATCTGATCAAGGCTTGATGCATACGCCGCCAAACCGTAGCGACTCACGCGCCCGTAGGTGGGCTTGAGTCCCACCACACCGCAATACGCCGCAGGCTGCCTAATGGAGCCGCCCGTATCGCTTCCAAGCGCTGCGATGGCGATGCCCGCCGCTACCGCCGCCGCCGAACCGCCTGAACTGCCACCCGGCACGCGGGTCGGATCGTGCGGATTTTTCGTCGGACCGTAAAAAGAGCTCTCTGTCGTCGAGCCCATCGCAAACTCGTCCATATTGGCGCGCCCGAACGCCATCATCCCCGCAGACTTGAGCTTGCCGATCACCGTTGCTTCATACGGCGCCACATAGCCTTGCAATATCTTAGAGGCGCATGTGACACTCCAGCCTTCGACTTGGATATTGTCCTTGATGAGTATCGGAACACCCTCGCCGCTCTTTTCAAAGCCGACATAAGCGTTGATATCGCTCTGCTCCGCTCTCTTTTGAAGCTCTGCTGCAATATCGACAAGCGCCTCTTTCTCTAACGATAAAGCCTCTTTGAGTGATATCACTATGGATCCTCGTAAAATTCTGTAGCGCTTATTATAGCCAAATAATATTTTGCTTGTGACATAACCTTGATCCAATTTTGTGCTATAATCGCTCTATGTGCATTTACACTAAGGTATAACAATGCAGAAGATAACGATTGAAGTAAAAGACCCTTATTTTGAGAATGTGTTGGAGATGCTGCATAGTATAGAGGGCATCATGGTCGAAAAGATCAAAACCGTCATAGATAACGAAAGAGAGACGGAGTTAGAACTAATGAAACTACAAAGTAGCTCCATGCAACAGACATGGGATAACGAAGAAGATAAGGCCTGGGATGCACTATAGAGCGGGTGATATCGTCCTTGTCAAATTTCCCTTCACCACACTCAGGAAGTCAAAAAAGAGACCTGTTTTAGTTATGAAAGACGAAAACGCCTTAGGTGATATCGTCTGCTTTCAAATCACTTCAAAATCTACCGGAGAGTTCCTTTTTCCACTTGAGGATACCCACTTTGTAGAAAATCCCTTACCGATACAATCTCATGTAAAGTATGATAAATGCTTCACGGTCAATAGTGGCATAGTAGATAAAAAATTATCGACACTTTGCACGGAAGCACTTGGAGAGATAAAAGAACTTTTTTGTAGCCTGATTTAACGCTGTTTTTTCTTATAGTACGCCACGATCGCCAGCCCTACGCCCACCAGTGCAAAGATAAAGAGGATCGATCCGACGATCACCTCGGTCGGCACGGGTTTGCTCAGATCCCACATCAGCCGATCACCTCTTGGCAGCGTCCGCAAAGGCTCTCTTCCGCCTCCGCCGCATAGCGCCAACATCTCGGGCATTTGTGACCCGATGCTCGATGCACATCGAAGCGAAGATCGCCCGCCTCGAAGCTCGCCAGCTTCTCCGTCTCGCTTGCATCTTTACAGGCGGAAACAACAAACCAATCCTCAAGGTCTTTCGCCTCATCCAAGCCAAAACGCGTGCAATCGCCGACGATCTCCAGCTCTAGCGTCGCTTTGATGCGCTTCTCTTTTTTAAGTCCGTCGACGATCTCATAGAACTTCTCGCGCGCCTCAAGCAAGAGCGCATCGTCAAAAGGCGCTTCGATGCTCGGTATCGGCGCATAACTCATGTCGAAGATATCTTCCGCATCGCCTCGAAGTACCGCGGGCGCATAAGAGAGCACCTCATCGGCGGTATAGGTTAGCACCGGCGCAACCAGCAGCAGCATCGCTTTGGCGATATGGTACATCGCCGTTTGCGTCGCGCGTCGGCTCGATGCCTCTTTGGCATCGCAGTAGAGGCGATCTTTGGTGATATCGAGGTAGATACCGCTAAGCTCGTTGGTGACAAAGTGGTTAAGTGTCGCAAAAGCTTTAAGGAAGTCGTACGCCTCGAAGCTTTGACGCACGCTCTCGAAGACCGTCGCCGCCTTGGCAAGGATCCAGCGATCGAGTGCGCCGAGTGCCTCAGTCTCGAGTGGTGTGTTCAGATCGTCGATATTGGCAAGCAAAAAGCGGAAGGTGTTGCGTAGCTTGCGGTACTGCTCGGCAGTCTGCTTCAAGATATTGTCACTGATCTTCAGGTCGGCTTGATAGTCACTCAGCGCTACCCATAGACGCAAGATCTCCGAACCGTACTGCTGCATCACCTTTTCGGGTGCGACGACATTGCCTTTGGACTTGGACATCTTCTCGCCCTTCTCGTCCACCGTAAAGCCGTGCGTCAAGAGATTTTCATACGGCGCTTTGGCGTGCAGCGCAGCGCTAAGCAAGAGAGAGGATTGGAACCATCCGCGGTGCTGATCGCTACCCTCGAGATAGAGCGAAGCGGGATACGCGCCTGCATCGTAGTTACCGCTAAGCAGTACGCTGTTCCATGTTGAACCGCTATCGAACCAGACATCGAGGATATCTTCGATCTTTTCGAGGCTTTCGGGATCGTAACCGCTATTTGCGGGAAGCAACTGCACGATATCGAACTTGTACCACGCATCGGCGCCGTGCTCGTCAAAGAGTGCGGCGATGTGCGCAAGCACCGCTTCGTCCAAGATCACCTCTTTGGTGCGTTTGTCTCTAAAGAAGGCGATCGGCACTCCCCAGCTGCGCTGACGTGAGATGCACCAATCGGGACGCTGCTCGATCATCGGCTTCAGCCTGTTTTTTGCCGTATCGGGATAGAAAGCGACCGATTCGATCGCCTCCAACGCGATCTCGCGCAGGCTCTTTTGCGCCCCTTCGGGCGTACCGTCCACGGCGATGAACCACTGGTTGGTTGCACGGTAAATCAGCGGTTTTTTTGTACGCCAGCAGTGCGGGTAAGAGTGGGTAAATTTGCTCACTTTAAGCAGATTTTCGCCCAAAAGTTCCAAGATCGGCTCGTTGGCTTTGAAGATATGCAACCCCACGAACTTCTCGGGCTCGGGAAGCAGGTTTTTACCGACAACCGACTCGTCATAGCATCCCCTCTCGTCCACCGGCATGATCACTTCCAAATCGTACTTAAGCCCGACGCGGTAGTCATCCTCTCCGTGTCCCGGTGCGGTATGTACCGCTCCCGTACCGCCGCTCATCTCGACATGCTCGCCCAAAACGATCGTAGAGGGTCTGCCGTTGAGCGGATTGATCGCCAAGAGCCCCTCAAGCTCCGTCGCCGCGATCTTGCGATCTGCATGACCGCTGACAACCCCCTCTTCGATCATCGCATCATAGCGCGCTTCGGCGACGATATGCCCGTCTGAAGTGAGCACATACATCTCGTCGGGATGAATCGCAATACCTGTGTTAGCAGGCAGCGTCCACGGCGTGGTCGTCCAGATCACAACCCCCGCTTTGCCGTGTATATCGAGACGCTCTTTTGCCGCATCGGAGAGTTCGAAGTGTACATAGATAGAGTAATCCTCTTTCTCTTTATATTCCACCTCCGCATCCGCCAACGCCGTCTGCGCCGCCCATGACCAGTAGATCGGCTTGTGGCGCTCCACCAAAAGCCCTTTGCGCGCAATGTCGCAGAGGGTGCGGTAGATGTTTGCCTCAAACTTAAAATCCATCGTCACATAGGGGTGTTCCCAATCGGCGATCACCCCCAGCTTTTTGAAGCTCTCTCGTTGAATGTCGATGTAGGTCGCCGCATGCTCGCGACAAAGCGCGCGAAACGCCTCGGTAGGCATCGCCTCTTTTTTCGCTTTGCCGATTTTTTCTTCCACCTTTTGCTCGATCGGCAAGCCGTGACAGTCCCAGCCCGGCGTCAAGCGTACCGCACGCCCCTGAAAATAGTTGAACTTGACGATGATATCTTTAAGGATCTTGTTGAGCGCATGTCCGATATGGATATCGCCGTTGGCGTACGGCGGACCGTCGTGCAGCGTAAAGAGCGGTGCGCCCTCGCGACGACGCTTCATCTTTTCGTACACGCCCTTTTCGAACCATTCGGCGTAGCGCGCAGGTTCGTTTTTGGGCAGGTTGCCGCGCATCGGAAAGTCGGTTTTGGGAAGCAGGAGTGTTGCTTTATAGTCCATCGACAAGAGTGCCTTTTGTGAAGTTTCCCGTGATTGTACCCTAAGGGCGTTTAAGGTGCTCTTGTGATATGCACCACACCCTCCTTGTCCTCCGAATGCTTGCGGTGCGGCTTGTGAAAATAGACATACCCGTAATGACCTACAGACTCGATATCGTAGGCGCCCTCCGGCGTCGAATAACTGGCAAAAAGAAGTGTGCCACGCCCACTGATAACCGCCGAATAGCTCGTACCGTTCATACGATAACTCCCCTCGACCACCGTACTTTTTCTATGCGTATGATGAACACGGACGATCTTGTAGGGTCGATGCCCTCTTTTTGTCGGCAAAACGATCGTATCGTGAGTAGAAAGCTGTTGCAACAACCGAGGTTTTGCCTCGATAATAAATGCCACCTGCGCACCCCGCCACACTTGAGGCATCTTGCCCTTGATCTTTTCCGGCGATATCGGCACAAACAGGGCATCAATTCTCTTGCCATCCTTGCCCGAGTCCGCAGGGCACGCCACGCTTATCGTCTCATCGCTATCGAGCATCACGGCTCTTAGCCCGTATGTTTGATAGATATTTTCGCTTCGTATGGTCTGCTTCGACGGCGCCGAAAGCAACTTTTGGACTAAAAATATGGTGGCATAAAAAAGTATAAAAACGGTAAATACCACGATATATTTTCTCATTCGCTTCACCTGAATCCGATAGACGTTTAAATTGCGATACGATGATGCAGCATATCGATCCAGCTATCGTTTTGATCGTCATTTATTGCACTGTCGTGATAAAACGCATTAAACGTTGCCAATCTTGGCTCTATGGTAGAAATATATCGATGATCCGATGCACTTACACCGGAAGTAGGTGATAATATCAAGAGATGATAGCTTGCAAGAACGATACTTATAACTACAAATAGTGCTCTTGCCTTAACAATAGACCGATGTTGCATGCGTAACTCCTTTTGCTAAACAATATAAAACGTGTAAGATGCGAAAAAGGAGCATGCTTTGAAAAAGCATGTTTGGCAACCCGGCTATCTGCCCTTTTTGTTTATTGCGCGAAGGTTTTGCATCGAAAAACAAATCAACCACCGTTCGATGCAAAGCCACACGGAAATAGAGCAGACCCGTGGCTTTCCGTCCCTACCTCACGATAGGTTTGGCTTTTTCAAACATTTACACATACCGTAACTCTATCTAAAGAGTGTCAAAAGTTGTCAAACGTGCTATAATTTCCGTATGAAGAGAGTAGACAACATAGAAGAGATGGCGCGAAGTATCGTTGCGCTTCTTGAAGAGAAAGATGCAACCGTCTCCTTTGCCGAAAGCTGCACGGGCGGCAGATTTGCCGCCACACTCACAAAGATACCGGGCGCATCGCATGTCTTTCACGGTGCGATGGTAACCTATGCCAACGAGATAAAACATCGCTGGCTCGGTGTCTCCGAAGAGATTTTGCAAAGTGTCGGTGCAGTAAGCGAAGCCTGCGTCGATGCGATGCTTGAGGGCATCGCCAAGCGTGCCGAGTGCGACTATGCCGTAGCGGTATCGGGCATCGCCGGTCCGGACGGCGGCACGCCGCTTAAACCCGTCGGCACCGTCTATATCGGCATCAAAACGCCTGAGAATAAAAGGATTTTCCTGCAACACTTCAAAGGCGATCGGCACGCCGTGCAAGAGCAAAGCGTCTACTTCGGGTACGAAAAACTTCTCGATGCCCTCATAAACGGATGGTAATTTTTGCGATTTGTCATTGACAATTAAAGCTTTGTAAGTTATAATTTCGCCCACTTATCGCGACGACCCGTTAGCTCAGTCGGTAGAGCAACTCCCTTTTAAGGAGTGGGCCCTTGGTTCGAACCCAAGACGGGTCACCACCACCTATCCGAAAACATGGTCGCTTAGCTCAGTTGGTAGAGCGCCACCCTTACAAGGTGGATGCCAGTGGTTCGAGTCCACTAGCGACCACCATACTACCTTGCGGTGGTAGTTCAGTTGGTTAGAATGCCGCCCTGTCACGGCGGAGGTCGCGGGTTCGAGTCCCGTCCACCGCGCCAGCTTCTCAACTTCCTTTACACATCATAATGACCAGTCGATCTCTCCGATACCTTGCTGACGTAAATAGTGATTGATTTTTGAAAACGGTCTACTACCGAAAAATCCGCGATAAGCGGAAAGCGGTGAGGGGTGCGGCGCTTTAATGACATGGTGCCTCTGCGTATCGATCATCGCGCCTTTCTTTTGCGCATAGGCACCCCAAAGCACAAAGATCACCCCCTCTTTTTCGCGGTTGATCACCTCGATAACGCGATCGGTAAAACGCTCCCACCCCTTGCCTTGGTGCGACCCGGGCTTGCCCGCTTCGACGGTCAGCACCGCATTGAGCAGCAGCACCCCTTGCTCCGCCCACCCTTGCAGACAACCCGAAGCGAAACGATCGATGCCCGTATCCTCTTTGAGTTCCGTAAAGATATTGACAAGCGATTTGGGCAGCGGCGAGACTTCGGGACGCACCGAGAAGCACAACCCGTGCGCATTTCCCGGTGTCGGGTAGGGATCCTGCCCTATGATCACCACTTTGACCTCATCAAGCGGCGTGGTATCGAGGGCGTTGAACCAGAGTTTCGGTTCAGGGAAAACCCTCTTGCCGCGGCGCATCTCCTCTACCAAAAAACTGCGCAGTTGCCGCATATAGGACTGCTCGAACTCCGCTTGCAAATGCGCCAACCACGAGGGGTGCAAAGCTATCTGTTGTTTCATAACCCAAAGCCTAACACCACTTTACTTTAAATCGCTTGACGAAAAAAGAAGCCTATTAACTTCTATCTATCCGTTTAGTCGAATACGCACACTCTGCTCATGCGCGGTGAGTCCTTCGGTATGGGCGATCATCGCGCATGAGCAGAGTG
>JALWQQ010000063.1 GCA_027083075.1 Campylobacteraceae bacterium | reverse complement strand
GGGTATCCAGTAGCGGACAAATTTGAGTATCTCGTCATCGAAGGTGATCTTGGTGCATACCCTAAAACCGCTTTCGTTCTCTTCAATGATCTCGTAGTTTGCCAAGACCGGTTTGCGCAGAAAGTAGGGCTTAGCGTCGTTGCTCACTTCGAGTATCACCTCTATGGGTGTGTCGGTACCGAGCCAGTCGAGTTCTCCCTTTTCGATGCGGCGCAAAAACGCATCGTTCGGCACGAACGACGCTGCACCGTTTTCGATGTAGAGAGCTTTGATCTTGGCAAAGGTGAAGGTTTTGAGCACGCCCCCGTCGTCGGCAAGCAGATACCATACGCCATTATGGTTGATCAGTTTATAGGGGTTGGCGATGCGCCTCTTGTCGTTGTAGATGAAATGAAGCGGCAGGCGCTCTACGATCGCCTTACTTGCCGTCTCAAATGCCTCTTTCTTCTCTCTAACGGACTCGAATCCGCCGTTTTTGACAAGGTAGGGGCTGTTGTTTTCGTACCTTTGTCGCAGTAGATCGACGACGAAGGCTTCGTCAAGCGAGGGAAAAAGCGACGCCGCACCGCATAGCGCGGCGAAGTTTTCGATATCTTTCGTACTGAGCTTACCTAACACATACTCGGGCAGACGATACCGTTTTCCTTCTCTTTCGAAGGGCAGGAAGTCAAGCCTTTCGCTCAGATCGCGCCGGATCGTTCGCACACTTACCTCCAACTCTTCGGCAAGCTCCTCGATGCTGAGCGACCTACCTTCGTTAAAGTAGGTCAAGATACGCGCCAAGCGCTTGGCTAACACATCGCCATGACGCTTTCTTTTTGATGTTGTTTTCTCCTCTTGCATGGGAAGATTGTAGCGTAAAAGCGCTTGTACACCTTTTGCACCGTGCTTGAAAAATCCATAATAAAATCTATGAAAATTCATAATTAAGTGGGTGTTAATCCATAATTTACTATGCTAGAGCCTATAAGGATAAACGATGTACATCAAACGCAATATCACACCGCACATCTATGAACTTTTGTCCGATTTTAAGATCGTTTCGATTGCCGGTCCGAGGCAGAGCGGCAAGAGCACGCTTGCTAAAGAGATAGCGAAACATCGCGGTATGGACTACTATACATTCGATAATGAAGCGACGAGACTTGCGGCGCAACACAATCCGGTGCCGTTTGTCGAGCAGCTTGCGAAAAACGCTTCGGTGATCGACGAGATTCAGATGGTGCCGCAGATCGTCGATGCGCTCAAGATCGTCGTCGATCAGACGGATCACAACGGCATCTTTTTGCTTACCGGCAGTGCCGACCTTTTTAAGATGTCTACCGTCAGAGAGTCGTTAGCGGGTAGGATGGTCTCGGTTTCTCTCTATCCCTTCTCTTGCTTCGAGATTGCAGGATGCGATAACAATATCGTCGATATGCTTTTTGACGGTAGTGTACGATCGTTTCGCTACCGAAAGATCGATTATGAAGCGATGATCGATCGTATACTTACCGGCGGCTTCCCTCCTGTACAAGGCAAATCGATCCGATCGCGAGAGGCGTGGTTTGACAGCTATATCGAAGCGCGTATAGAGAAAGATTTGTCGCTGATAAAAAAGATTCGAAGCGAGAACCGCTCGGAGATCGAAAAACTGTTGCGCATACTGGCGTATAACAGTTGTACACTTTTAAAATATGGCTCTTTGGCAAAACATCTGCGCATCAAAGATATGACGGTCAAGTCGGACATCGACATACTCGAAGCGCTCTTTTTGCTCAAAAGGATCGCTCCGTACTTTACCCACCGCGGCAAACGTGAGATCAAAACCCCGAAAGT
>JALWQQ010000062.1 GCA_027083075.1 Campylobacteraceae bacterium | reverse complement strand
TACTAAGACAATAGAGAACTATAATGAAAAGGCAAAAACAAGCGGCTTCGAACCTTTTTCGTATATCGTCGTCGTGATAGACGAGTTGGCGGATTTGATGATGAACGGGGGCAAGGATGTCGAACTCTCGATCGCTCGTCTGGCGCAAAAGTCGCGTGCGTGCGGCATCCATCTTATCATCGCAACCCAGCGCCCGAGTGTCGATGTCGTTACGGGGCTCATCAAGGCAAACTTACCGTCGCGCTTGGCGTATCGCGTCGGATCACGCATCGATTCGAAGGTGATCTTAGATGCCTTGGGTGCCGAGAGTCTGCTGGGGCGCGGTGATGCGCTCTTTACGCCGCCCGGTGCGACGGGTTTGGTACGCTTGCATGCACCGTGGAACAGCGAAGAGGAGATCGATCGTATCGTCGCCTTCATCAAAGAGCAGCGCGCACCCGAATATGACGAAAGTTATCTTGAAGCCGGCGGCGGAGAGGGCGGCTCAGGCGATAGCGATATCGAACTCGACCCACTCTACGAAGAGGCGAAACAGGTAGTCTTGAGCGATAAAAAGACCTCGATCTCTTATCTGCAGCGTAAACTGCAGATCGGCTACAATCGCGCAGCAAACCTGATCGAACAGCTAGAGGCGACAGGGGTGCTCTCTGCACCCAACAACAAAGGGCAGCGGGAAATTTTGTAACATTTTACAACAACCCCTTTCTCTTTCTTGTCACCTACTTACACATTGCCAAGCGTAAGATTGCCGCACTCGCTGCCTTTAAAGTCATTGCAAAACTAATGTGTTAAGATAGCGTAACTTTACAGCTAAGGAGATTGTGTTATGGCTTTGATCGAAGAGTATAAAGCACATACCGAAGAGCGTGCAAAACTCGGCATCCCGCCGTTGCCGCTGACAGCGAAGCAGACGGCCGAATTGGTTGAACTGCTCAAAGAGAGTCCCGTTAAAGAGGCTGAGTATCTCTTGGACTTGTTGAACAATCGCGTTCCGGCAGGTGTTGATGACGCCGCTTATGTGAAGGCCGCCTTTTTGAACGATATCGTGCAGGGCAAGGCAAAGTCCGAAGTGATCACGCCGCTGGATGCGGTGAAGATCCTTGGCAATATGCACGGCGGCTACAATGTTGCACCGCTCATCGAAGCGCTTAAAAGCAGCGATGAGGCGATCGCCAAACAAGCTGCCGAAGAGCTCAAACACACCATATTGATCTACGGTGATTTCGATACGGTCAAGAAGTTGATGGATGAGGGTAACCCCTATGCCAAAGAGGTGATCGAGTCGTGGGCAAACGCCGAGTGGTTCACCTCTCGTGCGCCGCTGGCCGAAGAGATCACGGTGACGGTCTACAAGGTACCGGGTGAGACCAATACCGACGATCTCTCTCCCGCTTCCGAGGCCTTTACGCGTGCCGACATTCCGTTACATGCACTCTCGATGTTGCAATCGCGCATGGAAAAACCGCTTGAGACGATTGCCGCGCTTAAAGAGAAGGGACATCCCTTGGCGTATGTCGGTGATGTCGTCGGTACCGGAAGTTCACGCAAATCGGGGATCAACTCCGTACAGTGGCACTTTGGCGAAGATATTTCCGGTATCCCTAACAAGCGCACCGGCGGTGTCGTCATCGGCGGCATCATCGCCCCGATCTTTTTCAATACTGCCGAAGATAGCGGTGCACTGCCGATCGAGGCACCGGTCGATCAACTCGAAACCGGCGATGTGATCACGATCAAGCCTTACGAAGGGAAGATCTACAAAAACGGTGAGGTGGTCAGCGAATTTACCCTCAAGCCCAATACTTTGCCTGATGAAGTACGTGCCGGCGGGCGCATCC
>JALWQQ010000061.1 GCA_027083075.1 Campylobacteraceae bacterium | reverse complement strand
AAGATGAGCAAAGCCTCGATGAATAGTGATGCGCCGATACATCTTATCCAAAAGACCCCCTACCTCTTTATGGTCGCTGCCGTTGCCGACTACAAGGCAAAATACCCCCAAGAGGGGAAGCTTAAAAAGTCGGCACTCGGTGAAGTGTGGCAACAGGAACTGGTACAAACCGTCGATATCTTAAAAAGCATCGACAAAGATGGGATCGTTACTGTCGGCTTTAAAGCCGAAAGCAACCCAGATACCGCACTCCAAGAAGCCAAACGCGCCTTGGAAAGCAAAGGGGCGAATGCGATATGTCTCAATATCGTCTCGGGCGAAACGGGCTTCGGTAGTGACGAAAATGCCGTAACACTCCTCACCGCTACCGATACGGTAACGATCGAGCAAAAACCCAAAACAGAACTTGCTTTTGACATCTTAGAGCATGTCAAGGGGTTGGATGATGCATAACCCCCACACACCTCAACATATCGCCTTCATCATGGACGGTAACGGGCGATGGGCGCAAGCGCGCAATCTGCCGCGCATCAAAGGGCACGAAGCGGGGGCGGAGACGATACGCAAAATCACTACGTTTTGTGCCGAGAATCCTATGATCGAAACCGCAACCTTTTATGCCTTCAGCACTGAAAACTGGAAGCGACCGAAAACGGAAATACGCTTTTTGATGCAACTGCTATTACGCTATCTTAAAAAGGAGCGACATACGCTACGAAAACACAATATACGATTTAAAGCTATCGGGGCACTCGATGCATTTACTGCGGAGATCAGAGAGCAAATCGACGCACTCGAAGAGGAGACTAAACACAATACGGCTTTAACGCAAATTATGGCACTCAACTATGGTGGCAGACTCGAGATTACCGAAGCGGCAAACCGACTCATTGCTCAAGGTAAACGACAACTCACGAGCGAGATGCTAAGCGAGGCGCTACAAACCCCCTATAGTGAACTCGATATCATGGTGCGTACCGGCGGCGAGATGCGACTCTCCAACTTTCTCTTGTGGCAATCAAGCTATGCCGAACTCTTCTTTACCGAAACGATGTGGCCGGACTTCAACGAAGCGGAACTTTCGAAGATCCTCAAAGCTTACGAGGGGCGCGAACGAAGATTTGGAGCGATCCATGCTTGAGTTAACGACGACAGCTGCCGTCTTTGTACTCGGTATCGTCATCGGCTCGTTTCTCAATGTGCTGATCTACCGCATCCCCGAGGGGAAAAATATCGCCTTTCCGGCTTCACATTGCCGAAGTTGCCATACGCCTTTGAAGTGGTATCACAACATTCCGCTACTCTCATGGCTCTTTTTGCGCGGCAAGTGCGCCTTTTGCGACGAAAGGATCGCCGCACGCTACCCCTTGGTCGAACTGCTTAGCGGTCTACTCTTTGTTGCGATTTGGCATAAGATCGGCTTCGTATGGTATCTGCCCTTTCTGTGGGCAAGTTTCGCCGCGCTTTTGGTGCTGATCTTTATCGATATCGACTATATGGCGGTGCCCGATAGTGTCAACTTTTTCGCACTCGGTGCCGCACTTGTCTCACCTCATTTTTCAGATGCCGCCAAAGATGCGGCGATTGCCGCGGGCGGGCTTTACCTGATCGGTCTTGTTGCAAAACTGATCGCACGACGCGAAGCCTTAGGCGGTGCGGATGTGATCGTAGCGGGTACTATGGGAGCACTACTCGGATTTCCCAATTTCTTTATCGCGATCTTTCTTGCGGCGCTTCTGGCAATGATCCCTTCACTTGTCAAGCGCGATAGCGGTGTACCTTTTGTGCCTTTTTTAGCGGTAGCCACCTTTATCGTGTGGTATTTCGATCACCAAAGTATGGAAATAGTGCGGAACATTATCTATGGTCAAGCTTAATGCCTACCTCTCACGCCATTTTGCTATGGCATTTTTGACGCTTTTTGTGCCTTTTTTTATCATTATTACTTTGGTGTACCTCATTAATATCGCGGGCTTAACCGAACAGTTTGAACTCTCTTTTTCGGACATAGTAACGCTTTATCTCTACACCGTACCTGAAATCTTTTTCTATACACTGCCGCTTTCGTTTGTTTCAGCTCTGGCAAATAGCTTTGCGGGACTCTCGACCGATAATGAACTTATCTCGCTTTTTGCGATGAGCGTCTCTCCCAAGCGTCTTTTGCGTCCCTTTTTCAGACTGTCGCTCCTTTTTTCCTTGCTACTGCTCAGCATCTCCTTTGCAGCTATGCCCTTAAGCAAAAATCGCTACCAAAACTTCAAAGAGGAGAAAAAGACCAGTTCGAAACTCCATATCACCCCCGGAAAGATCGGGCAGAAGTTTGCCGACTACTATATCTATGTGAAATCGAAAGAAAACAAAAAACTCAAGGATGTTGTCATCTATACGCGCAATCAAAAAGGTGTAGAGGAGTTTTTTTCTGCACATCATGCAACGCTACAGCAGACCGAGCATTATACCTCGCTTGCCCTATATGACGGCTTTGGATACACCTACGAGAAAGCCAAGTTGAGACAAGCGATCTATCGCAGGCTCGAGGTTTTCGAAACACCAAAAATTCATTATAATAGCTTCAACGATATCCTAGGCTACTGGCTACAAGCGCGCAATGACGAGGGTATTCGCGGTCAAGCGCTCTTCTCTCTCCTTATAAGTCTGATACCGATGCTATCCTTTTTTTTCATTGCCGCCATGACCATCCACAATCCGCGCTATGAAGAACCACACACCTATACCGCCGTAGCCTTGACAACACTATTTTTCTACACAATGGCTTCAACCACCCGACACTTCGGTAGCTTTACAATCTTTGCAGTCGTCTCATCGAGTGCTCTCCTCTTGGGCTATCTGCTCTACAGAAGAAAAGTCACAAGGCGTTTTTGATGCGCATCAAAGCGATTGTCGCCTATGACGGCTCGGCATTTTACGGCTTTCAAAGACAAAAAAGCACCGACAAGACCGTAGCGGGTACTTTAGAAAAACGACTTGCACAGCTGGGAATAGAAACGACGATAATAGGTAGCGGTCGTACCGACAGAGGAGTGCATGCCACCGGGCAGTGCATCCACTTCGATATCAAAGAAAGGGCGTACGACTTAGAGAGGTTACGTTTTGAGATCAACCGTTACGACCCTGCCCTGCAGATACGAAAAATAACGCAGGTAAATGAAAACTTTCATGCACGCTTTGATGCCAAACGACGCAGCTATCGCTACCTTATCAAAACAAAGCCGCTTCTACCCTTTGAGCGCAACTACTGCGCCTTCTACCCTGACATAGATCTGAACACGCTTCGCGAGGTACTCGAATCTTTTGAGGGGAAACACGACTTTATCTATTTTCACAAAACAGGAAGCAATCCGAAGCATACCGTACGTACCATCTTTCGCGCAACGGTAACACGACATAGAAGTTATACGATCATACATTTTTCAGCCAACGGCTTTTTGCGCACTCAAGTACGCCTCATGGTAGAAGCTGCATTACAGTGTACACAAGGAAAACTGGATAAAGCAGCGCTGCTTTCTCAACTCCAAGGCAAAGAGCGGTCTATCGTCAAGCCTGCACCGGCGCAAGGACTCTATCTTAGCCACATTTTTTATTAACCTTTTGCGTTATAATAACGATGGATACTCAAAAAACGGAATGGCAAAAGATGAAACGAGGATCGATTGCTACTATACTCTGTGCAGGGATGTGCACTTTCGGTATACTTCAAGCGCAAGAAGCAAAAGCTACCCAAAAGAAGGCAACCCTCGATATGCAAGAGTTCTATATGGCGCATGCATGTCACTCATGCCATGGGCTCTACGGTGAAGGGATCGGAAACTCACCAAGGCTTGCTGGCAAAAAAGAGTCCTACCTCTATACACGACTCAAAGAGTTACAAGCGGGAAAAACGCGTACAAGCTACGGCGGCGTGATGGTCTCTTTTGCCAAATCGATGGATCAAAACCAAACCAAAGCGATGGCACACTGGCTCTCGCAGCTTAAAAAAGAGGAGCCGACAGAAGAGTATGATGATGGAGAGTTTGACGTTACCTCTTAGTTTGCCGTCGCATTACTCTCGGTAACAGTTGGGGTCGGCGTTACCGTGCTTGCATTACTTTCGTTTGTACTCTGCTGTGTGGATGGTTCGACTCTCTGTGTAGCAGCAGTCGAACCATCTGCTTGCACTACGGTATGAGCCGGCTGAGTGGAACTTTCCGCCTTGCTTTCCAATCTCTTGATCTTCGTTTGCAGATCGTCGATCTTATCTTCAAGGTCAAAAACCTTGTCATCCAAAAGCTTGGCTTTTTGAACATTGGCGCCATGTTCATAGACAAGCTTGCCACCCTCTTCGCCCTGCTCAAAGAGTCCACCTATCAAGAGCAAGAGCAAAAGTAGATAAAAGAGTTTGAGTGCCTTGTGGCGGATGAGAACGCTCAGCAGCTTAAAGAGCCATACGCCACCGCCAAGCAACAAAAGGTAGGTACCCAGTGTCTTGTGCTCTTTAAGCGTCGCTTGTCCCGCTTCGCTCAGCGCCTCGAAACTTGCTTTGCCGTCATGCAAACCGCTCAGATACGCAGCGGCTAACGCCGCGACACCCAAAGTCAATAGAACGAATGCCAAAACACCAATAGAGCGTCGCTTGATAAAAAGATTGTAGAGCTCGATCAACAAAACGATCACGGGTAGTGCGATAGCGAAATGGTCGATCGGCGGATGCACCAATGAAGGGATATCGAAGGGCAAGTGTATCTCAGGTAGTTTGATAGCCGGCAAATTCATGGTCGATTTCTCCTCTTAAAACAGTTGAACGTCTGTGATTATAGCGTAAATTAGAACGGTTTTACGACTACCATAATAACAATGACGATCATAAGAAGTGTCGGCACTTCATTGTAGAGACGAAAAAACTTGCCGCTCTTATAGTGCGGATCCTTCTTCAAGATCGTATGTAAGCGTGCCAATGAGATCTGATAGGCAAAGAGAAACGCCACCGCCGTCAGTTTCAGATGTATCCATCCGCCGCTCTGAAATAGTGCGGGATTGAGCCAAAGCATCGCCGCACCGCTTAAGATGGTCGCCCACATCGCAGGCACGGCAATATACTTGAGCAGCTTATACTCCTGTATCGACACCACCTCCAAAAAGCCTGCATTGTCCGCGTGTTCACGATGATAGACAAAGAGTCTCGGCAGGTAAAAGAGCGCCGCCATCCAAGAGATAAAACTCATTACATGAAATGCCAATATCCAGTTATAGTACGCCATGCTTACTCCGCCACTTTAAAGTCTCGATCGTCCGTCACTATGATCTCGAGCCGGTTTTTATAATACCTTAAAATCGCGTAAGCTATCTTGAGCTTTGATCCTGACGGGGGCATGAAACGCCTCTTTTTAAAGTAGAGTTTAATGGCGCGATCGCCTATGTAGAGCCGCCCCTTACGATAGAGCCCCTCGATATCGTGCAACACTTCATTTTCCTGCAACTTGCCGTAACGTAGATAGTGCTCATCTTTCAATAGTGGCGCAGTATCGCACTTTCCGTAGCTCTTTTGCACATACGCGGCAGAGATCTCTAAAGAACCCTTGTAGCGCTTCACCCCCTCTACCAGCAGATCGTAACACTCCCCCTCGTGCAGCGCCGATGCACTACCGTAAAGAAAGATACCGCGTCCACCGCGCTGCGCCTTGATAACAGCGTGCGCGCCGCGCTTTAACAGTACGGCGACATTTTTAAGCAGATATTGCCCTTGTGTATCGAAACTGCTATAGAGTGCATCGATGCTGCACACTTGCGGCGGCATAGAGTGTCGTGTTTTTCCGTCATCTCTATAAGGCTTGGTGTCAAAGGTAGCAATGAGAGGAAGATGATCGGAATAGCCGTGACCCGTATGCTTGCCGTGCGCATACTCCCATCGGTTGATGTAGCCCTTCTTTGTAAAGAGATAGGGCGCTTTAAAGACACGAAACGAGCCGTTTTGATACTCTACGCCTCTGCCGTCAAAAAAGGCGTGCGGCAACAAAATGTGATCGGGCGTAGAGCGCTTACCGTAAAACTTTTGGCTCCAGCGTTTCGATAGGGGCAGCTCATACCAAAGATCGTAGAGTAAGCCCGCGCCTCTCTTTGAGGCGATCGTCGCCTCGTCAACCGGCTGTGCACCCTGCATCGTCGGCAAGATCGTATTGATACCCGTTCGTCCTCCGGTATCGTTGTTGCGCTTCTCAAGCGTAAGATAGGCATTGTAGTCGCTGTTGAAATCACCAAGAACGATATAGGGTGTTCTCTTCGGCAAAGAGGCGATGCGGCGCATTAGCGCCTTGGCATAGGCGACGCGCTTGCTTTCGAAGCCGTCGCGCGCCTTTGACTTCCAGTGGTTGACAAAGAGTACGATACCCTCGCCGGGGGTCTTGATCTGCGCTTCTAAAATATTGCGCACCTTAGGTGCATAAGAGACGCGAATCTCACTACTCTTCTCGATCTCAAAACGAGAGAGTAACGCCACCTGTACCGGCGCACCACGCTTGTGGGTAATGGCACCGTAGCGGTAGCGACACCCCATCTCCTCCAAGGTTCGAAGCAGCCTACGAAAGATCCTTTCGCTCTCGATCTCTTGCAGCCCTACGATATCGGCATCCATATCGCAAAGTACTTCGGCGACATGCTGCAATTTGATGTGCACGATTCTCTCGTTCCAGTTGTGTCGGTACGGGATGTATTGGCTATATTCGGTGCCTTGACGCTGCAAGTCGAAGAGATTTTCGACATTGTAGGTGGCAACGGAAAACGCTTTGGCACATAACGACAATGTAAATAAGATAAATAGCGGTAGAAATTTCATAAAGATATAGTAGCTAAGCTTCGAAGCCGTAGAGAAAAGTATGTCAAATTGTCAGATATTCGACCTTAGCCGAACATCTTTTTAACCATATCTAACGCGCCGCCGATACCGCCGACTTGCTCCAGTAGTTGACCGGCAAGCGACTCGTCACCGTTAGTCGCATGATCTACCATATGCGGCAAAGCGTCGGCAAGCGCGCCTGCGGCACTCTCCTCATTAAGACCAAGCTTAGAAGCAAACTCGCTTACTACGTCGCTACCAAGCACCTCTTTGACCTGATCGGCGCCGATCGGCAGGTTCTCACCGCTACCGATCCAGCTAGCAACCACATCACCAAGACCGCCTTCGCTCAGTTTTCCGATAATGCTGCCGAGATCCAAGCCGCCGCCGCTATTGCCACCGCCAAGCAAGCCGCCAAGCGCTCCGGCGATATCCCCCAAATCGAGTCCCGTCGTTGCCTCGTCACTGTTGTTTTGAATCATTTTGGCACCGATACTTAAGATGTCACCCAAATCCATTCTTTTTCCTTTCGTTGAAGATGTGTTTCATTATATCATTTTTTGCTTTCGTTCACGATCTCCTGCAGCAGTTGCAAAAACTCCTTTTTGTTGCCGAAGCCCTCCACCGTATCGATCACCTCCTTGCCGTTGCTTGCGATAAAGTAAAACGACGGTGTACCCAAACGCTTGATGCCAAGCGGTAGCTTTTGGGTGATCAGGTTGACTTTGGTAAAGACAAAGTAC